>CALMXN010000039.1 GCA_937871145.1 uncultured Clostridia bacterium | reverse complement strand
TGAATGTGAATACTGTGATGAAAGAATACTTCTCTGATTTTAAGAAACCTGAAATATGTTTACTACTGAACCATGCATAAAAATAAAGAATATATGCCGTAATAGAATATTATAATAAAAAAATACTGGTATGACTTCAGAAATCACACCAGTATTTTTTATTATAGACCAGTAAACTCTGTAATATTGAAAAATTACGTTTCTGAAAATTCATTATCGTCATTATCTTCTGTCATCTCGTTTTCAAAAACATCATCCACATCAAAGGATTCAGAAATATTCATATCCTTGGCGGCTTCCTGAAGCTTTGCTATATTTTCAGGAGTCAGGTTATTTATATCCATATCCTTAATAAACGACATATCCATTCCGTTTACATTTGAAAGATCAATATTATTAAGATCAGGCATCTCCATACCGGTAAGAGTTGAAATATCAGTAATTCCCATTCCTGTAAATGATGAAAAGTCAGGCATTTCTATCCCTTTTTTCTTCATTTTTTCTATTATTTTATTCATCATCTTTGTTGATTTCGAGAGATTTTTCTCCATTTTCTTAGCTGTTTTCTCATCGATATCTTCTGATTTAATTTGTTCATTTATATTGTCAGACATCTGCTTTATCATATCGGAAGGTATTCCTAACATCTGAGCCATGTCCTCCATTTGTGAAAAGTCAAATTCTTTCATCTGCATATATCCTTTCGTTAATGTAATTTCTTTTTAACAATATGAATCCGGAAAACAATCCATCACTTATTAATTTATACATAATGTTTTTTTATTATACCATGACATGAACTATTATTCAATGGTCTGATGCGGGAGATATGAATATCTTATATTTTTTAAACTAAAAAAGGGCTGTAAAAAAACAGCTCTAAGAAACGAAATCCCACTATCATTTTTTTGAAAGTGGGATTTCGTTTCTTTGTATATATATTTTTTTTAAACATTAGCCGAAATATCTTTCAAGAAGTCCCTTGAATGCACAGCCGTGACGAGCTTCATCCTTAGCCATTTCATGAACTGTATCATGGATAGCATCAAGGTTCTGAGCCTTTGCAAGTGTAGCAAGTTTCTTCTTTCCATCGCATGCTCCGTTTTCAGCCATAACACGAAGTTCAAGATTTTTCTTTGTAGAATCTGTTAAAACATCGCCAAGAAGTTCAGCAAACTTTGCAGCGTGCTCTGCTTCTTCCCATGCAGCCTTTTCGTAATAGCTGCCTATCTCAGGATAGCCTTCTCTGTAAGCTACTCTTGCCATTGCAAGATACATGCCTACTTCTGTGCATTCACCTGTAAAGTTCTGATTAAGTCCCTCTATAATCTCGGCATCAACGCCCTTAGCCACACCTACTACATGCTTGTCAGCCCATTGAAAACCTTGTGTTTCTGCTTCTGTAAACTTTGAAGCTGGCGCCTTACACTGTGGGCAAAACTCTGGTGCTGATTCACCTTCATAAACATATCCACAGACTGAGCATATAAATTTTTTCATAGTAATTTCCCTCCATTTTTTATGTTTGTTTTTATTGTTAAGTTTATGTTTTTCTTAACTTGTTTAAAGTATACCACAATAGTGTAATTAAGTCAAGCTTTTTAGAAAAATTTTTAGCTTATATTGCATAACAAATAGTTAAAATTTACAATATATCAGATGTAATTATTGTGTTCAGTAATATAAACCTCTGATACTGATGTTTTTTCTTATTACTTGATTATAATATGATTTTATATTATAATTATTATAA
>CALMXN010000038.1 GCA_937871145.1 uncultured Clostridia bacterium | reverse complement strand
ATAAGATAAGGAACTAAATATTGTTCTTTTCCAATCTGTTTTATGATAGCATAAAATTTATCAGAAAACTTCTTATACGCTTCAATATGTGGCTTTCCCATCTTGTCCAGAACAGCAGCACTGCAATGCTCTGGAGCAACCTTAAGTTGTCCACTTACGTGATACTGTATTAACTCTTTGATAAATTCATCATTCTTATCCTCATTAAGATAATCGTATCTTATTCCTGAGCGAATGAATACTTTTTTTATACCTTTAATGCGTCTTAATTTTCTTAATATACCAAGATATTCTGAATGGTCAACAACAAGTGCTTTGCAAGGCTCAGGTGCAAGGCATTTTTTGCCCTTACACATGCCTAACTCAATCTGTTTTTTGCAGGAAGGCTTTCTGAAGTTTGCGGTCGGACCACCAACGTCGTGAATATAACCTTTAAAATGCTCCTTGTGAGTCATTTCTTCAGCTTCTTTTAAAATGGAAGCTTCACTTCTTGTTGAAATACGTCTTCCCTGATGAAGAGCAATAGAACAGAAGTTACAATATCCAAAACAACCGCGGTTATGAATTATTGAAAACTCAACTTCTTCAATAGCAGGAACTCCACCCATTTTCTCATACATAGGATGATAAGTCCTTGTATATGGCAAGCCATATACAACGTCCATTTCTTCTTGTGTGAGGCTTTTTGCTGGTGAATTCTGTACAAGCATTTTATTATCATGACGTTGAATTATTGTTTTTCCGTAAACTTCATCCTGTTGATCATATTGCTGTCTGCAAGCCTTTGCATACAGTTCCTTGCTTTCACACACCTGCTTATATGAAGGACACTCTACTCCACCATAAGGAGTATTGACAGGTTCAGTTAAATAAGCCGTACCTCTGACATCAGTAATCGACTTTATATCTTCGCCGTTTTTTAAGCGAGTGGCAATTTCTACTACAGAATGTTCACCCATTCCAAACATCAGTAAATCTGCTTTAGAGTCAACAAGTATTGATGGCAGAACTTTATCTTCCCAATAATCGTAATGTGCAAAACGTCTTAATGATGCTTCAAGTCCACCAGTGAGCACTGGAATTTCAGGATGAAGCTTTTTAAGGCAATTACAATAAACTGTTACTGCTCTGTCAGGGCGTTTTCCACCCTGATTTCCCGGTGTATAAGCATCATTTGTCCTTCTTTTTTTTGCTACAGTATAATGAGCAACCATTGAGTCAATGTTACCAGCAGTAACAAGATATGCAAGCTTTGGTACACCAAGCTTCTCAAAGTCCTTTGTGCTATGCCAGTCGGGTTGCGATATTATTCCAACAGTAAAGCCATTTGCTTCGAGTACTCTTGATATTATAGCAACACCAAAACTTGGGTGATCAACATAAGCGTCACCTGTTATATAAACAAAATCAAGCTGTTCTGTTCCTGCATCATCCATATCTTTTCTTGATACGGGTAAAAAATTATTCATTTAATTCTCCATTATTTATTCTTTAGACATCTGAGATTCATACCATTGTTCTTTTGTCATAAGTACTGCTCGTGGTTTTGCACCGTCAGGCGGGCCGATAATTCCCATCTGTTCAAGCTCATCCATTATTCTTGCTGCTCTTGCATAACCAAGCTTTAATCGTCTTTGTAAGTATGAGGTTGAGGCCTGACCAGCATCTACTATTACCTCAATTGCCTTTTCAATCATTTCATCTGAACTATCTATTGAACCACCGCCAGTAGCTTCGCCTTTCTGAACAGGGGCGTTCTTTTCAATTTCCTGAATAATTGTTTCATCGTATTCAGGCTTAATTTCATTTTTAATAAATGCTACAACGCTTTCGACTTCTTTATCAGATACAAAGCAACCCTGAATACGTGTTGGCTTTGGCGCTCCATAAGCTGAATAAAGCATATCACCACGACCGAGAAGTTTTTCAGCACCTGCTCCATCAAGAATAGTTCTTGAATCGACCTGTGAAGATACCGCAAAAGCAATTCTTGTCGGGATATTGGCTTTAATTACACCAGTAATTATATCAACAGAAGGTCGTTGCGTTGCTATTACAAGATGCATACCAGCGGCACGTGCAAGCTGAGCAATACGACAGATAGCCTCTTCAACTTCTTTTGCGGCAACCATCATCAAATCAGCAAGCTCATCAATGATAATAACAATCTGTGGCAATGGGTCGATACCCTCAGTATTCTTAGCCATTTCGTTGAAACCAGTAAGATTTCTTACATTATAATCTGAAAATAACTTATATCTCTTCTGCATCTCGGTAACAGCCCACGACAAAGCACCCGCGGCTTTTCTTGAATCAGTAACAACAGGTATAAGAAGATGAGGTATTCCATTGTAAACTTCAAGCTCAACCATTTTAGGGTCAATCATCAAGAGCCTTACATCATCTGGTGATGATTTATAAAGCAAGCTGATGATAAGCGAATTTATACAAACTGATTTACCTGAACCTGTTGCACCAGCAATAAGAACGTGAGGCATTTTTGCAATATCAGCAAAAATAACTTCTCCAGTAATATCTTTTCCGAGTGCAAAAGCAATATTACTTTTAGCTTCTGTGAACTCTTTTGTTTCAAGCATTTCACGCATTGTTATAATATCAACTTCATTATTTGGAACTTCTATTCCGACAGCAGCTTTACCTGGTATAGGTGCTTCAATTCTGATGCTTTTTGCTGCAAGACTCATTTTTATATCGTCTGTTAAGTTTGTAATGCGACTTACCTTTACACCCGCAGCAGGCTGAAGTTCATAACGTGTAACACTTGGTCCACGGTTAATATCAACAATCCTTGTCTGAACGCCGAAGCTTTTTAAAGTATTTATAAGGACTTCAGAATTCTGCTTCAATTCTGACTGGGTATTGCTGTTAACATTACTTGCAACTTGTGGATTGAGTAATGAAAACGGCGGGCATTTATACATATTTATTGAATTATCTTTTTGATAAAGACAGGTTTGTCCATCATTTTCTACATAAATGTTGTTTTAACACCACTTTTCGTGATATTTGATACTGAAAGTGGTGAG
>CALMXN010000037.1 GCA_937871145.1 uncultured Clostridia bacterium | reverse complement strand
TTCCCTACACGACGCTCTTCCGATCCATCTTTTTGAAATTGCAGTAGCAAGATCAATATCCTCTGCTATAACAATTCTTCCTAAAAGTGAGCTGATAATACCTTCATAAGCCTTATCAAATGAAACAATCTCGGAAGCAAGGGCAACATAGCCCTCCTGCATATCAAGATTTTTTTCATTGAGAGTATAGCCTTTTACAGATGTTATCGGCAGGAAGGTTGCACGACCTGCGTTCTTTTCTTTCAGAAGGCTTATACAACGCTTTGCGGTATCTTCATTTTCAACAATGATATTCTGTAATGCTCCGCCAAGAGCAGTTTCAATAGCAACACCATACTTGCTTTCAACCTTAATAAGCTGTGCAACAGAGCCTTTGATTCCACCGATTCTTCCCGACTTGCCGGCCTTGATGACTTCCTTTACTGAAAAAGCAAAGCCCTCCATACTGTTTTCAAGGTCAGTGAGAAGTTGTTCCTTCTGAGTCAGCTCACGGATTTTTATATCTATATCAGAATATTCTTTTCTTGCATTTTCAAGCTGTGAGTTTTTCTTTTCAAGTAACTTTGAATAACCTGAAAGCTTATTGTTATGCTCTTCTAAGGTTTCTTCAATTTTACCCTGTGTCAGAATTATTTCTGCTTTTTCTTTGGTGTATGTAGAAATAACGTGTGTGAGTTCTTCTTTATTAGTTGCTGTCTGCTCAATTAGTGCTTTGGTTTCGTCAATAGAAGCAGAGGTCGAATTGATAAGGAAGTTAAGCTCGGATTTTTTAATATATAGCTTATTTACATCTGAATTAATCTCAGCAAATGACTTGCCAAACTCATCAGACTGTGCAGAAAGTGCTCCGAATTGCTTGGATATATCTGTAATATTCTGATTGTTTTCAATTTCATCTGATTTTAATTTTTCAAGACGTGCTCTTTCACTTTCTATCTTTTCATCAGTCTGCTGAACAGAAGTATTTGAAAGGCTGATTTTCTCATTATATGAATTAATGAGGTTGTTTATATGTACAATATCATTTTCAAGTACAGCAATGTCAGCATATTCCTGAGAATTTTTTCGCTCGATTTCTGAAATATGATTGCGGAGTTCTTCTATCTTTACGCTACATTTCTGCATATTGCTGTATGCAAGATTTATTGCATTTTCAATATCGTCGATTTCATTCTCTTTATTTTCATACTCAGTTGTGCGGATAAGGAAATTTTCTTCAAACTCATTAAGGCTTGCTTTAAGCTGATTTAACTTATAAAGCCATACTGAAAGCTCAAGACCTTTTTTCTGGTCAGCAAGTGCTATGAATTTTGTTGCCTTTTCGGATTGAGTTCGGAGTGGTTCAACTCGGGTTTCAAGTTCGGAAATTATATCGCGGAGTCGCAGAATATTTTCCTGTGCGGAATTAAGTCTTCTCTGTGCTTCTTCTTTTTTATAGCGAAATTTTGAGATACCAGCGGCTTCCTCAAAAATTTCACGGCGTTCGTTACTCTTACTGCTGACAATATCAGCAACCTTACCCTGACCTATGATTGAATATCCGTCACGACCAAGTCCTGTATCCATAAAAAGCTCAAGAACATCCTTAAGTCGAACGTTCTGACCATTTATAATGTATTCACTTTCACCACTTCTATAAAGCTTTCTTGATACGCTGACAAGGTCATTATCGTACTGAAGCTTTCGTGATGTATTATCAATATTAAGTGTTACCTGTGCAAAGCCAACTGATTTTCTCATCTGAGTACCGGAGAAAATGACATCCTCCATTTTTCCACCACGGAGAGTTTTTGTTGACTGCTCACCAAGAACCCAACGTACAGCGTCACCGATGTTGCTCTTTCCACTTCCGTTTGGTCCAACAACAGCAGTTATACCTTTGTTGAATTCAAGCTTAACCTTATCGGGGAATGACTTAAAGCCCTGAAGTTCCAATGATTTTAAGTACAAGCAGTTTCCTCCTCAATAATTTTTACATCATAGTCCATAAGCATAGCATCAGGAAGTATTTTAACTCTTCTCCCAAGTCGCTCAAGTTCAGTTAGGTTATGCCTTTTCTGTCCGATTGCCTTGCTAAGCGACGATGAAGAGACATAAACCTTATATATTTTATTTTCCTGTGTCTGTGTTATAATCTTTTTTAAAAATATTTTATTATCGCATAATTCCCTGAATGCAGGGTGATATATTCCACCAAGCATCTGATCTTCAACAAGCTCAGAAGCGTGAAGTCCAAGCTTTATAATTCTTATATC
>CALMXN010000036.1 GCA_937871145.1 uncultured Clostridia bacterium | reverse complement strand
GACACTCTTTCCCTACACGACGCTCTTCCGATCTCAGCTCCTGCCTTAGCTAATTGCTCAACATAGTCAATAGGATCTGTTATCATAAGATGCACATCAAATGTAAGTGCTGTGCATTTTTTTATACTTTTCAATACAGGAATACCAAAACTGATATTAGGGACAAAATGGCCATCCATAACATCAAAGTGAATCATATCAACACCTGATATTTCTGCTTTTGTAATTTCTTCGGCAAGCTTTGAAAAATCTGCGCTTAATATTGAAGCTGAAACGAAAGTTTTCATTAATCCTCCATAAAATATTGTAATAACTGATTTACACACCTTATAATTATAGTGTTTTTTTTATAAATCGTCAATAGATTACGACATAATTCGATTTATTTTTAGTTATCAAAACAAAGAGGTTAAGGACAACGCCCTTAACCTCATTTATATATACAAAAGAAAATGTGCAAGACGGACTGAAAGCTCCCCTGTGGACACATACGTGCCACTTCCAGTCAACATGTCACAGACATTATTTCTTCTGACTATAGTATTTTATGCAGAAAAAATTAATGTGCGACAACTACGTATTTAAACAATATTACTCAACTACTTGTTTTAACAGAATAATTTTAAAATGACAAGTATTATCACAAAAAGATAAAGACAATTATATAAAAATTATATTATCGCAAACATGCCAGCAGTCTTATCCATAATAAGCATAATAAGAGGTATTGTTATTATTGAGAACAACGTCGTTACTGCTATTATTTTAGAAGCATACTCCGGATTTGATTTAAACTTTGTTGCAAACAGCAATGTTACTGCTGCGGTAGGGCAAGCTGTCGCAATAAGATTTGCAATCATTATTGTTCTGAATTCTTCAGTAATATTAAAGAACATAAAGAAAGAAACCATAATCAAAGGTATTAAAAGCAATCTTATAATAACCACTTTATATATTTTCTTATCAGTGAATGCTGTAAGAAGATTTGATTTTGCTATGTATATTCCTGTGATTATCATTGCAAGTGGAGTATTTAAATCAGCAATATATCCAATAGTTGAACCAATTACATCAGGTAGTTTTATCTGTAGTACAAAAAGAAGGATACCAATAATTACGCTGATTATCGGAGCAGACAAAACAACTTTTTTAATATCTTTTTTTGTAAAAGAACCTTTCATAACAGTAACTCCATGAGTCCATACAAAAACATTGAAAATAGCTATATAAATGCTTGCAAAGAAAACTCCATTACCTGGCAGAACAGCCTGAATAAGAGGAATACCCATAAAACCGGAATTACTGTAAACACAGGCCATTCTTTCTGCCTTATAGTCATTGTTATCAGGCTTTTTTCTTATCGTTATAATAGAAATTATAATTCCGATGAAAATACTTAAAATTGCTAAAGACAATGATATCAGCAGGCCTTTTAACAATTCTGCTTTAAATTTAATTTGAAAGGCATTGATAATCAAAGCAGGTGTGACAATCAGTAGAAGAATATCAGAAAGCTGTGATGCAGACTTTTCATTTATCATTTTTATTTTATAGCAGAAAAATCCTACACCGATAAGCAGAAACATAATTATTACTTGTGACAAAACTATTAAAGAAATTCCCATAAAAATACCTCAGACTTGATTATTTTAAACTTACTTATATTATAGTCAATAAAACACAAAGTCCTCATCAAAGAGGACTTTAAGATTATTCGTGATGTGGATGCTGTTTCACAATCTCAATAGCTTTTAATAGAGCAATATCAAGGTCAATTGATTTCTGACGTTCTGTTGAATCAATTTTTACCATCAATTCGCCCTGAAGAGTATTTACATATCGAGGTTTGCAATAATTAAGAGCAATAGCGAGCATATCAAGATAACAGGTTTCACACTTACAGCAATCTGTTGTTTCAAGAATTTCATCAAGACGTTGCTTTACAACAAGTTCCATCATATTTACTAGTGCCATATTTAACACCCCGCTAATCTATAAATTTATTCATTACGAGCCCAGTTATAAGCTTTGGATAGAAATAAGTTGACTTCTGTGGCATCTTTTCACCAGCAAGAGCAACATCCCTTATTTCAGAAACTCTTGTAGGATTAAGAATAAATGCGCAGTCTGCTTTATTATAGTCAACAGCTTTTATAGCTTCATCTAAAATCTTTGTGTATGTAAGATTTTTCTGATTAGCCATATTCTCTTTATCTATTCCAAACAATCTTTCAAGAACAAGTGAATGAAGAATACTTACATCAAGCTGACAATATGCATCTGACATATCAGGTAAAAGCTTTTTCATTACTTCTATGTCTTTTAAAACAAGCAGATAATACTTTTTGTCACCTGTGTATAATGCAAATGCCTTTTTACCTTCATTATAAAGTGTCGAAAGCTTTTCTTCTGCTGTACTTATATTATCCTGTAAGGTAATATTAAAGTATTCTTTGCATTTTTCTATAACCTGCTGAGCATTGAAATCAGTTAAATCACGTACAATTCTGTGTGTAGGGAAAACAACAAGCCCGTCATTCTCCATATTAACAAGCATCATACATACATAGCCAGAATCACTGTTTTCGTCGGAAATTCCCTGCTGACAAAGATGCTTATGGAAATTCAATGCTGTTTCATATCTATGATGGCCATCAGCAATATATAATTTCTTATCGCTAAATTTTGCAGAAACTTTTGTAATGATATCTTTATCAAAAACGCACCACAAACGATGGATTACACCGTCTGCATCAGTAACTTCGATATCAGCAGAACGATTTGATGCCTTTTCGATCAATGAGAATGTTGAATTATCCTCATCCATATACAATGAATAAATCTGTGAGAAATTACAGAAGGTTTCGCTCATAAGATTGAATCTGTCTGTCTTAGCTTTACTTAAAGTTTCTTCATGAGGTAGTATAATTCCCTTTGAAAATTCTTCAAGCTTAACAAGAGATATAAAGCCCTTGACTTTCTTTGTCGCAGATTTTTTTACCGAAAACTCCATTTCATAAACATATATACCAGCGTTAACATCCTTAGTAAGAATGTTGTTACCAAGCCAGCTTTTTAATGTTTCACCTGCTGTTTTGTAAGCATTTTCACCCTTTGGAAGTTCAAGTCTTATAATGTTATTCTCATTTGTTTTTAAATACTCCATTCTCTGCTCATCACTGATGATATCATATGGAGGGCAAACGAGTTGAGTTATTTTACCTGCATTCTCTGTATAACGAAGTCCC
>CALMXN010000035.1 GCA_937871145.1 uncultured Clostridia bacterium | reverse complement strand
ACACAGGCGAAGACACTCTTTCCCTACACGACGCTCTTCCGATCTATGCCAGCTTGCAATATCAAGAGGTGCAATTTCCTCATCAAGCTTTTTAAGTACAGTTTCAAACTTTGGGGCAATGATCGCCTTGTGTTTTTCCATCTGTGCAAGAATTCCGTCAAAATCCTTAAAGAATTTAACGTGGCGGAGCTGATTTATCTTATCATAACCGATTGTCTGTATAGTAAGCTGTTTCTTTATAAAATCAATATTTGCCTTTGAAGCACCAATCATAGCTATTCCTGAACCAGAAAATGATACCTTTGATGTTGAACCGAAGATATAAACCATATCAGGATTTCCTGCTTTTTTACATTCTTCAAGAATGTTGAGGAGCTTGTCAGGTGTGCCTGTAAGATGATGTATTGAATAAGCATTATCCCAGAAAATTCTGAAGTCATCAGCTTTTGGAATAAGGTTTGCAAAACGCTTTACAACCTCGTCAGAATATGTTACTCCGTCAGGGTTTGAATACATCGGAACGCACCAGATACCCTTGATAGTTTCATCACTTGCAACAAGCTTTTCAACCATATCCATATCAGGCCCGTCGCTGTTAAGTGGAACATTAATCATCTTTATGCCTAAGCTTTCGCAGATAGCAAAGTGCCTGTCATAGCCAGGAACAGGACAAAGGAATTTAACTTCATCATACTTGCCCCAAGGCTTATTTCCGCCATAAACGCCCAAAAGCATTGCCTTAGAAATTACATCATACATGATGTTGAGGCTTGAATTACCACCAATGATAATTTCATCAGTGTCAACGCCAATCATCTGTGAGAACATTTCTTTAGCCTCAGCAATACCGTCAAGAACGCCATAGTTGCGGCAATCTGCTCCGTCTGCTGCTTTAAGTGGTGTAGATGATGAAAGACAATCCATCATACCCATTGACAAATCAAGCTGTGCTGAACTTGGCTTTCCTCTTGACATATCAAGCTTAAGACCTTTATTTTTAAAAGAAATATATTCTTCAGTTAATTCCGCTTTCATTTCATTAAGCTGATCTTGTTTCATCTCTGTTAAACGCATAATATCCCCCTTAATAATTGCTCTTATACTATTGTATTATAGAAGACGAAATTTTGCAAGTGTTTATTTTCAAACTTGCAGAAAAATTTATATGAGGACTAAATTGCTCACTTATTGAATATTAAAATGCGCAACTATATCCATAAACTTGTAAAAATTAAAATTCAAAGTCAGCAACCAAGAAATTTTTCGGGCTGATTGAAGCTGTTTTGTCATGTACATTGCCCTGATAGGTTTTTATAAGTTTTGCATCAGAAAGTATAGTTCCTGAAAGTTTAAGGTCATAACAATCATTGCTCTTATTCATAGCAATAAGAACACACTTGTCCTCATTTTTATTATATCGCAGGAATGAGACTATATAATCATTACAGCAGACAAATTCACACTTACCGAGGATATACTCGTTTAGTTCCTTCCTCATTGCTGAAAGATAGCGGACATAGTCAACAAGGTCTGCATCTTCGTTCCCCCAAGGGTAGCATCTTCTGTTAAATGGATCACCATAGCCCTGAAGTCCGGCTTCATCCCCATAATAAACGCAAGGTACACCTGGGAGAAAGAATTGCAGTACCATTGCACATTTAAAAATGCTCTTGCTTTGATTATATTGCTCTGCACACAGGTAATGCTCAGCCTGCCAGTCCTTGTTCTTCCCTTCAGCTGAATCTCCACCAAAGTTTGTAATAGCACGCATAATATCGTGAGTTGAAAGGAAATTCATGAGACAGTCTATCGAAGGCTTCGGGTAATTTTCAAGAATAGTCATAATCCAGTCTTTAAATGTCTGGGCAGAGCCACCCTTCATATATGAGATAATCGCATCCTTGAATGGATAATTCATAACGCTGTCAAGCTGTTGACCGAGGAGATAACGACGCTTTACACCGTAGCTTTCCTTATTTGATGCATCCTCCCACACTTCGCCTAATATAATCTTGTCCGGCGAATAACCTTTAACACATCTGCAGAGCCTGTCCAGAAAGCTGTCAGGTAATTCATCAGCAACATCAAGTCTGAAACCTGCTGCTCCCATTGAAAGCCAGTATCTTAATACACCCTCATCGCCACAGATAAAATCAGAATAGTTCTTAGTGTCTTCATTGACGTTAGGGAGAGTATCTATACCCCACCAAGCCTCATAAACATCAGGATAATTTATAAAAGAATACCAATTATAATATTCGCTGTTCTTTGAATTATAAGCACCGACACTGTCATATCGGTTATTTTTATTAAAGTATCTGCTATCAGCGCCTGTATGATTGAAAACTCCGTCAAGAATAATACTAATGCCCATTTGCTTTGCCTTTTCACAAAGTTGCTTGAAGTCTTCATTTGTGCCAAGCAGAGGGTCAACCTTCATATAATCAGCAGTATTATATCGGTGGTTTTCGTGTGCCTCAAAAATAGGGTTAAGATAAATACAGGTTACACCAAGGCTTTTTATATAATCAAGCTTCTGCATAATGCCCTTAAGGTCGCCACCAAAATAGTCATTATTCCATATGCGGCCGTTGCTGTCTGGTCTGTAATATGGGGTTTCTCCCCATGTATTTCGGATAGCTCTGTCCTGCGGGACATTTTCTTTTGGAGTATTGCTGTTGTAAAAACGGTCAGGGAAAATCTGATAGTACATTCCGCCTTTTACAAAGTCAGGTGTATTGAATGATTCATCATAAACAGTAAGCTGAAACATTTCGCCCTCACCGATTACTC
>CALMXN010000034.1 GCA_937871145.1 uncultured Clostridia bacterium | reverse complement strand
CCTCATATGGATTTGTCAGCGTTCCGTCAAGGTCAAAAAGAATGAATTCTTTGTTTAGCATTTTATTATCCTTTTTTATTTTTATTATATCATACTGTATTGTTTATTTAAACCTTTTGTACCCGCTTTTTGCTGTATTATATGACAAACAGAAGTATTTGAGTGCTGAAACTTCTTCTTTAATAATACTTTCAACAAATTGTCGTGTCATCTCAACCTTCTTCTGTTCTGCGTTATTTATATCAACTCCGCCATAACGCTCTTTCATATAAACATCAAGTACTTCTTTTATACTCTCATTGACGTTCGGATTAAAGCAATTAATTCTTGATGAATATTCAGATAAGGTTTCAAAATCTTTCAGTTGGAGCTTTTTGCTTTCAAGCAGTTTCATTAAAGCGGCAAAATCCATATAAACCTTTAAGTTATTATCAGCCGACTTATACAGTCTTCCATACTTTATAAAAGTAATATTTATTTTAACATATTCAATCAACGGTGTTAGCAATATTACAAGAACAGCTAATATAATCAAAAGCCACAGTATTCTTCCGCCTGTATTTTTCAAGTCAACAGTTCCGCCGCTTTCACTTGAGCTATCAGAATCCAAAGCAGTATCATTACTACTCAAACTGCTACTGTCAGTTTTTGAGCTTGAATCAGTTTTTGAGCTTGACTGCTGTGAGGAAGAATCAGGTTTGCTCTCGATACGACTTGAACTGTCAGTTTTTGAGCTTGAACCAGATGGATCATATACAAAGCCCGCCGTAGGTTCAAAGTTCACCCAGCCTAACCCCTCAATATAGCCTTCGACCCATGCGTGAGCTTCATTTTCTGTTACATTATATTTTGATTTGGATGGCTGCGCTTTTACAATGTATCCCTGTGCTATTCTTGTCGGGATTCCAATGCTTCTTCCCATTATAGCCATTGCTGAAGCAAAATAAGTACAATACCCGCTCTTCTTATCAAACAAAAAGTAATCAACAGCATCTTTTCCCTTTGGTATAGTTCCTGGATTTACTGTATACTTATAATTTGTAGCAAGATAACTTTCAAGCGCTTTAAGCTTGTCATAATCGGTTTTTGCATCCTTTGTTATTTCCTTTGCAAGCTTAGTTACTCTGTCAGGAACACTCTTCGGAACATCAAGATATTGACTTCTGATATTTGCGGCACGCTTTGCTAATAAGTCATCAAGATCACTCGGGCATTTTTCAAGTGAAAGACTATAAGCCTGTTTGATGTATTTAATAACAGTACCCGAATCCATATACATATCCCGACCGGATAGCTCTAAAACTGTCTTCTGTTGATATCTGTTAAAGCTGTCTTTCTGTGCACTGTATTTAAAATTCTTCTGATCATTTACAAGAACTCTGAATGTACTATCGAGCTGGGATACATCGCTGAAAACAAATGAATATTCAGTGTCCTTCCCCTGTTGCTTATCAAAAAGCCATACTGGCCCTTTGGTATTGACAGAACTCTCAAATTCACCCTTTGACCCCACTCTTGTACTATAAAGCACACAGTTTGTTTTTAATCCTTCATACTTTATTCTTGTTTTATAAGTATTTGCAAAAGAGTTTGAGCTATAGAATAATCCACTTCTTATAATTGAATAATATAATTCTGCGTAATCGGCAACATATTCGTCAATTACTTCGTTGTCGTTGCTTCCCCACTTGACATTATCATTATATTTGCGTGTCCAGCCGTTGTTCTTATACGTATCATTGACAGCACCCTTAACATAAACATTCTGCTTTGGAACAGCATCAAAAGTAACTTCAAAAGCAACAGTTTTATCATTTTTTATGTTTCCACCGAGCTCTATACCGTCAGAAAAGCCAATCGTCTTGTCCTTGTTTTTATCTTTATTAATAGAACCAAAATCACCCGCAATAGCGTTAATCTTTCCCTTAAAGAATTTATATGCTGACCTTGCACCATCCCATTCAAGTGGATCAGAAGATGCCGGCAGAATATTTGTAATCAGAACCACTACTGCGACTATCGGTGCAAGTCTTGAAATAACCTCAAGCCTTTTACCCTCATCCTTCTGCTTTTGTGTAAATCTTAAACCTACTTCAATCATTACGAGTACTTCATAAACAAGTGCAAAACTGATTATTATTCTTGGTATGTCATATTGATAATAGCCACAGAAGCACAGCACTCCAAGAGTAATAATAAAGCAGAATACTCTTCTGAAAATATTACCCTGCAAAAAGACAGCATTAATAAAAATCAGCATAAAGGCTATTCGCTTTGTAAGATCAATATATTGCTCATCCTCACCAGCATTACCCTCTGTATAGTCAATAAACCAATATATATACTCCTGAAAATATGAAGTGAAATCTGGAATTGTCAGAATCCAAAAAAGAATTATAACAACAAGAACTGATATAAATATTACTTTCCCGGAATTTTGGAGAAGATAATATACTGCAGTCAGTCCACATGCGACAAATGAACTAATAATTATCAAATCAGTCTCGTATTCAAAATTATATGCAACACAGAATGCCACATTAAAAAATACTGTTAGAAGAAATATTGAGGCAACTGAAAATATGATTTTGCTTTCTGCTTTTTCCTGTGTCATTCTGTCACCTCTATTTTCTCTCAAGGACATCTGAAATTCCCTGATTTTTATTAATTACAATAATATCGTTTTTTAAGTCTGTTTCGAATTTTTCTCTTTCGTTTCTGTTATCGTCAACTAAAATTACTGTAACTATGTTACCAAACTCAATTGCTCTTTTGCATACATTAGAAACTCTATCTGTTAATCTGTTCATTACCAAAACGAAATGTGAACCTGATTCTTCTCTTTCAAGACATCTTATCATACACATGTCAACTGTGCTGGTTGCAGTAAAGACAAGCTCAGCACATTTTCTGTAAAAATCATTGAATTCATTTTCAGTGCTTACTCTGACCATATTGATAACACTATCAGCGTATACAGCAGTAGCCGGCTTCTTCTTTTTCTGATAGAACTTCATAACAGCAAGTGAAGCTTCAAGAATTCTATCCTCAGTTTCAACAGAAGCATTCTTAAGAGCTCCTATCGGACTTAGGTCAACAACAATCTTCATCACAGGGTCAGGATTGTTGACGTATTTTCTTGTATAAAGCTCGTGCCTTTTTGCACTCGCCTTCCAGTGAATCATCTTTCGGTTATCCCCTGAGATATATCTTCGCATATCTATGTCAGGAACTTCCTGTCTGTTAATGACAGAAAACTGTGGTCTGACTCTGTCACATTCAGTGTCAAGCTCAGCGATGATATTGCTGAGCATTATAAGTCTTGGCACGACATAAACCTTCCCCAGTTCGTGTACATTTCCCGATAATCTGAACACATTAAGGAAGTCCTGAACGATTACCTTCTTTATTCCCATATTAAAAACGCCACGCTTCGGGCAGGTTATCTTCGATATAATTTCATACTCTTCCTTTGGCACAATACAATAATTATTGAACAATCCCTTTTCTTGTATATCCTTTTTATCTGAATAATGAATCATTCTTACATTAGTGAACGGCAGAAAGCTCTTATTAGTCAGAAAAACAGAATATGTTATATCCTTACCCTTTTCAATCTGACGCTGTTTTACCGACTGTACAGGCTTGAAGGCAACGCCGACATATGCACAATATATCAATGCCGAAAGAGGAATAATTATCGAAATGTATAATAATCCATAGGTTACAGGCCCGCCGAAGAACGATGCAAATGTTGCAGTAACTGCAATCATCAGGATTATTGCAATTTTTTTTCGTATCATGCTTGTCCCCCGTTATTTATAAATCGGAACCTTTATCTTGTTTACTATACTATTAATAATGTTACATATGTCCATTTTATTGATTTTAGCTTCCATTGATAAAACAACTCTGTGTGACAAAACATATCTGCTCATTTTCTTTACATCATCAGGGAGGACGAACTGCCTGCCATCTATATAAGCAAGTGCCTGTGATGCTCTTATAAGTGCAAGAGTTGCACGGGGACTTGCCCCAAGTGAAATAAATTCATTCTTTCTTGTTTCATCAATAATGTTTACTATATATGAAACGACATCCTTGTTGACCTTTATATTCTTGACTTCATCCTGCATTTGGGCAACTTCCAGCTTCGAAACAACAGCATTGAGATTTTCTTTTGAAATACCCTCGATAAACTGTGTAGCCATTTTCTGTTCGTTATCCAGCGATGGATAGCCTATCGAAAGCCTCATTAAAAATCTGTCAAGCTGAGCTTCAGGGAGATTATAAGTACCAAGATAATCAATAGGGTTCTGTGTAGCAATAACCATAAACGGAGATTCAAGAATATAAGTATTGCCGTCGGCTGTTACCTGATGTTCTTCCATTGCTTCAAGTAGACTCGCCTGTGTCTTTGGTGATGTTCTGTTTATCTCATCAGCAAGAACAATATTGCTCATTACTGAACCTTTTACAAATTCAAACTTTCCTGTATGCATATTATAAACAGAAGTTCCTGTAACATCACTTGGAAGAGTATCCGGAGTAAACTGAATCCTGCTGAATTCACAGTCAAGTGATTTTGCAAGTGAATTTGCTATTGTTGTTTTCCCTATACCAGGAACATCCTCAAGCAATAAGTGCCCCTGTGCAAGCAGAGCTACTACAACAAGCTTAACAATTTCCTCCTTGCCGACAATGACACTATTGATATTCTGCATAATGAGCTGCGCTTTCTTATAATTCTCCATTTTGGCGCTCCTTTTACTTCAATAATACAACTATTATAACATTTATTGGATATATATGCAATAAAAAAGATGCGTTGTTTACGCATCTTTTCTTTCATCTATTCTTTTTGCAATTACATCATCAACTTCGTTTTCATTAATTCCAAGAACTACTGCAAATTCCTGATGTAACATATCCTCAGCCGTTCTGCAAGCTTTTTGATCAGCTAGTGTAAGCTTACTGCCGTTTTCCTGACATTCTTTTTTGTGCTGATGTATTGATTTAATAACTCCGATCAGACCTGTGTAGTTATCACTTTTTATTGCTGTATCAAAAAGTGCTTTTCTTTCATTTCTGTTCGTATTCCACAAAGGCTTGATACCAGGAATTGAATCTATGATATTGTATACTTCACTTTTTGTATGAACACGCCTTGTCTTCATCTCTATTATGTCAGATGGAACATAATAAACAGAATTCTTATAATCCATAGGGATAAGCTTGCAGTATTTCTTCATTTCCCCATTGAACTCCTTGCTTTCAGTACCATCGAACTTGCAAATCCCGGCTGTGCCATAGATAACATATTCCCCTGTTTTATAGTCCATTTTATCCTCCATACGTTTATTTTATATCCAATATTAATTATACACCATTTTTAACAAATTAACAAATGACATTTTGCACAAAAACTAACGTAAAACCTGATATATTGATTTTATTAGCATTAAATCCATCATAAGTTTTAGTTTGTCCTTTAACGTCCATATTTATACAGAATTTCAAACAGGATGTGGTGAAAAAACAT
>CALMXN010000033.1 GCA_937871145.1 uncultured Clostridia bacterium | reverse complement strand
CTTCCGATCTCTTACAGTCAGCATAAAGAGTAAACTGTGATATAACAAGAATTTCACCATTCACATCATTTATTGAAAGATTGGTCTTGTCATTCTCATCGCTGAAAATTCTTAGCTTTACAATCTTTTCAGCAAGTCTGTCACAATCAGCCTCAGTATCCTCCTGCCCTACTCCTAAAAGGATAAGATAGCCCTGACCAATTTTTCCTATTATTTTATTGTCCACTTGAACACTGGCGGACAGAACTCTTTGCAATACTATTTTCATTTAAACCTCCGGTTATACTGGGATATCCTTTTTGTTAAAGATTTTTACTCCGGCAAAATATAAAATAATAATTATTGCCGCAAGCACACCAAAGCCGATTAAGTATGATGAGTAATCATTCTTGGCTATCTTGTCAGGCATATACAGCGAGAAGATTGTGAACTTCTTGAACACTTCAAGCTTCTCCCCGAAGTCTTTGAGCATATAGAACAGGAAGAACAGAATAGGTATACCTGCGCCAAACGCCAATGATTGTTTTGATTCATTGAACATACACGAGAAGAAATAGCATATTGCTGAAATTGTCCATGTCATCAGCAATGCTCCAGCAGTTAATATAAGCATATGCTTAAGACTTATGTCAGCTTCTTTATATGCAAGACAGCAGATATATCCGATAACAGTATTAACAATAATTATTACTGCATTGCTGAGCAAGAAGAAGATCCCACTTGAAATGCTTATCTGATTACGGGTATTAGGTGCTGCAAGCAGACAGGACATTGAGCCTTTATCTACTCTTCCAGCAATAATTTTGTTGCCTACAATTATATTATACACAAGTGTAAACATCGGAATTATTGTTCCAAAAAAGAACTGTGCAAAGTATCCGCTAAAGCCCTTTGGCAAATTGTTCATACCATAAATATTACCCATTGAGCCCATACCGCCAGCCATATCAGTCATCTTGTCAATAAATGAAGGTGTATACATAAAAATTAGAATGAGCTGATACATTAGTAAGATTACAGTAAACAGACCGATAATAAACAAATTTGATTTAAAAAGCTGTTTTACGATTGACTTATTCATTCTTGTCACCTCCATAATAATGCATAAAAATATCCTCAAGTGACTGTATCTTTATATCAAATGAACTTACTTCGTACTCGCCAAGGACTTTGATGAGCGGTGATATGTGTCCTGTTATTGAAACAGTAACATGTCTGCCGTTGATATCTTTAACATCAAAGCTTTCTTTTAAGAATCTTTCTGCTTCTTCTTTTGAGGTAAAGTTAATGATATATTGCTTTCTCTGTGATGATTTAAGAGTTGCAACTTCTTCAATGGTAACAAGTCTTCCGCTCTTGATGATGCCGACTCTGTCGCAGGTTTTTTCAACCTCTTCAAAGCTATGTGATGACATCAATATTGTCTTGCCCGCTTTTTTCTCTTTTTCAACAAGCTCAACAAACTTACTCTGCATAAGTGGATCAAGTCCACTTGTCGGCTCGTCAAGAATAAGTACATCAGGATCATCCATAAAGGCAGAAACTATACCGATTTTCTGCTTCATACCCTTTGACATTTTTTTGAGTCTTCCACTTGGGTCAAGCTCAAAGAATGAAATAAGCTCATCCATTTTTGTAAAGTCCTTCATACCCTTAAGTTCAGCTAAAAACTTCAGGAAGTCAATACCTTTCATTTCATCGAGAAAAGCAATTTCACCTGGCAGATACCCAAGACTTTTTTCAATTTCTGCTGACTGTGTACGACAGTCAAGACCGTTGATAGTGCAATCTCCCTTATCAGGATTCAAAAAGCCTAATAGATGACGGATTGTCGTTGTCTTTCCTGCTCCGTTTGGACCAAGAAAGCCGAATGCCTCGCCCTTTTCAATTTTGAAGGACAAGTCAAAGACACCTTTGTTATTACCATAATCTTTTGTGAGATTGTTGATGTTAATAACACTCATTTGCAGAATTCCTCCTTATAAAGATTTCTTTTTATATTAAGTTCTATTAATTCCGAACACCCTATTAATATTATATTTGTGTTGGTTAAAACAGTCAAGGGCAGCATATAAATAATAATTGATTTATTCAGCAAAATACTGTAAAATCAAACTATAAAACACTAAGGATGGATAAAATGAATATACAGATTTTCGGGAAGTCAAAATGCTTTGACACAAAAAAGGCCGAACGCTATTTCAAAGAACGTGGGGTAAAGTATCAGTCAATAGATATTTCTTCAAAAGGTATGAGCAAGGGCGAATACAACAGTGTGAAAAGTGCTGTAGGTGGCTTTGATAAGCTTTTTGATGAAAACTCAAAGAATGAAACTGCTACACTTATAAAATATTTAGGTGATATATCAGCAAAGGAAGAAAAGCTCCTTGAAAATCCTTCGCTCTTTAAAACTCCTATTGTAAGAAATGGCAAGCTTGCTACTGTAGGTTATTGCCCTGATATGTGGAAAAGCTGGGAATAGCCCATTGACAATTGGAAAAATAAACTATATAATGTAAATATTATTTAATGATGGAGGTAGAAATGAAAACAAATAGTTATTTTAAAAAAATAGTATTGTTTATCATTGAATTAGTTATTGCTTTCTTTGCCTTTTTCTTTATAAGTAAGTTGTTTTTTGAATATGTTTCTCCGTATTTT
>CALMXN010000032.1 GCA_937871145.1 uncultured Clostridia bacterium | reverse complement strand
GAATACTTTCGAATAATTTCGATAAACTGTGAAATATCAGATGATTTTTGCTCTTTGGCTTCAATAAACACTGCCAGTTCAGACACGCCTTGCTTCAGCTTCTTCTGTTCTTCATCATAACTTTTAGACATCGTTTCAAAACGCTCATCAGAAATTTTGCCAGAAACATTATCCTCATAAAGCCTTGTAAATAACCTGTCAAGTTCTGAAATTCGCTTCTCTGATTGAGCAAGCGTTTTCTTAGCTGTTTTAAGTTCTGAGGACTGCTTCTGCATCGAGTTTTGTAATGCCATGTTTATGAATTTTTCTTCATCTGCCTTTACAGTTTCAAGTAACTTCCTAAGCTCATTTACCACAATTTCTTTAAGAACAGCAGTCCTGATAAAATGTGCTGTGCAGTCATCTTTATCCTTTGCATACTTTGCACATTTTAAATGTTCTTGGTCATCAGTAAGGCTTCTGGAACGACAAAGATACATTTTGCTCCCACAATCTGAACAATAAACCATTCCTGAAAAAGGATTGAGTTCACCGCATTTCTGAATTTTGCGTTTGTTCTTTCGTAGTTCCTGCACCAAATCAAAATCATGCTGAGAAATTATCGCTTCATGGGTATTCTCAAAAATCAACCAATCTTCTTTTGGATTTTCTACACGCTTTTTATGCTTATATGACTTAACATGTGTTCTGAAATTAACAATATGACCTGCATACTCCATTTTGTCAAGTATCTTATTTACTGTTTGATCTCCCCAACGTGTCGGGCATTTATAGGTTCTTAAACTTATATTGCCTTTAGACTGAGCATAGGCAGTAGGTATCAGAATTTTGTCGGCTGTTAACGCTTTGGCAATTTGCGCAGGACCATAACCGTCAATGCACATTCTGAAAATCCTTCTGACAATATTTGCGGCTTCCTCGTCGATAATCCATTGATTTTTATTATTCTCAGATTTAATATAACCATATGGCGGTTTATTTGCAAGCGGCTTTCCCGATTCACCCTTTGCCTTAAATACAGCACGGATTTTCTTGCTTGTATCACGAGCGTACCAATCGTTGAAAACATTCTTGAAAATCATCATTTCATTTTCATTGCGCTGAGTATCAACATTATCATTGATTGCAATATACCGTACATCGTAATCAGGGAAAACAATTTCGATAAACTCACCTGTTTTAAGATAATCACGCCCGAGCCTGGAAAGGTCTTTTGTAATAACCGTACCCACTTTATGAGCTTCTATATCTTTCAACATATCTTTAAAACCTTGACGGTCAAATGTCGTTCCAGAAATACCGTCATCAATATAGAATTGTGGATTGGAAAAACCATTATCCTGTGCAAATTTTAGAAGAATATTTTTCTGATTTGTAATACTGTTGCTTTCTCCTCGTAAATCGTCGTCATTACTTAAACGACAATATAAAGCTGTAATTTTGTCTGTTAACATTTTATCCTCACTT
>CALMXN010000031.1 GCA_937871145.1 uncultured Clostridia bacterium | reverse complement strand
ATTAACAACGGAATAGACAGCTTTAATCAGAGTAACAGCGATTTCACACCATTTCTGAACATCATGAATGAATGGTATGCAAGGGATTCAAGCAGAAAAATTCAAGCTATTTTCAAATCCCGTATGCAGGAGGGCAAGCGTGTTTCGCCCAGCGTTCCATATGGGTATTTGCGTGACCCAAATGATAAGCTCAAACTTATTATTGACGAAGAGCCTGCCGAGATTGTAAGACGTATTTTTCAGATGATTATTGAGGGCAAAGGTGTAAATGCAATTGCACAAACCCTTACTGATGAAAAGGTGCTGATACCGTCCGCATATGCCGAAAAAAACTGTCCTGAAAATCAACACAGCAAGAGTTTTCATGACCCATATCGCTGGTCGCCCACAGCCATAAGCTATATCCTTGAAAAGCAGGAATATATGGGACATACTGTTCTTGGAAAGTCAATCAGTGTATCATATAAATCTAAAAAGAGAAGAAAGGCAAATCCCGATGAACTTATGGTTTTCAAAGATACTCATCCTGCCATTGTTGATGAAGAAACATGGAATAATGCACAGCGGTTGAAACGAAAAGTTAAACGTTCCACAACGGATGGAGAGCCACCTCACGCATTGTCAGGATTACTCTATTGTGCAGATTGCGGTCGCCCATTAAATCGTCATATCAACAGGAGAAAAGAAGGTCCGTATTATGATTCTGATTACAGCTTTGTATGTGCATCTTATAGAAATAATTACACTCCCTGCACTATGCATTATATAAAGATGAAAGATATTGAGCAAATTGTTTTAACTGCAATTCAAACCGTAAATAAATACGCAGGTATTAATGAAAAGGAATTTCTTGATAAAATACGCAGTATGTCAGATTTACAGTTTAGCCAAACTGAAAAGAAAAATAAAAAGGAGCTGTCTAAGGCACAAAAACGCTGTAATGAGCTTGATATTCTTATAAAGAAACTGTATGAGGCTAATGCACTAGGGAAACTTCCAGACGAGCATTTCAACAAGATTTTTGCCGATTATGATACCGAACAGAAACAGTTAAATGAATCAATTGCGGAACTTACGGCAAGTGTTAATTCGGCAAATGATGAAAAAAATAATGCAGATAAATTCTTGAAGATTATTCGTAAATATACTGATGTGACTGAGCTTACAGCATCTATGGCGAATGAATTTATTGAAAAAATTATTGTTCATGAGGCTATAAAAGCAAATGGCACAAAAGGTCGAGGAGAACGCAAGCAAAAAGTTGATATTTATTTCAACTTTGTCGGTCAGCTTTGTAATTGTGAAGTTGAAAGCTGCAATAGGTCAATAGCTAAGCAGAAAACAGAGGTTAAGCTTGCCAGTTAAATAAAACAAAATCACCGTTATGAGAATTATCTCATAGCGGTATTTTTATGCCATTTTACACAGAAAGGAGTGCCGAGAATGAACATTTTTGAAGAAGTCAAGATTAGTTTGCACCTGCCTGATGTCGCTGAACATTACGGCTTAACCGTTAAGAACAGCATGACGAATTGCATATTTCATGAGGATAGGACACCGAGCATGAAACTCTATGATGACCACTTCCATTGCTTTGGCTGTCAAGAGCATGGTGATGTCATTGCTTTTACTGCAAAGTTATTTTCGCTTTCACCTATTGAAAGTGCCGAAAAACTTGCAAGGGATTTCGGAATAACCCACAGCCGAGAGCCAACCTCAATCAAAGAGAAAATCTCATATTACTCATACGTTCAGAAAGAACAGCGAGCGTTACTCTTATTAACCCGATATTGCGATTTTCTTGAAGAATGCCAAAAGCAATATGCACCAAAATCAATGGAAGAGCCAGTGCATCCATTGTTCATAGAAAGCATTAAAAACCTTGAAATGTATAAATATTTCAGGGATTTTTTTATGGATGCCAGTAAAGAAGAACGAAAGGAATTCATCACTGATAGGAAGGAGTTTTTGAATGGAATCGAGCGAAAACTTGTCACCAGCAAGTCCAAGCAACAGTCAAGAGAAGTTATCTAAACCAGAATGGCTTGAAGAAAAATCCGTCAACGAGCTGAAATTCTGTAATGAGCTTTTGTCGGAACATGAGCTGAGATTTATTGAGGATTGTTTCTATGATATTGACGGAGCTATGCCGATACAGATTGTTGAGAATATTGTTGCTGAAAAGCTTATCGGTGCAAGTGTCAGTTATGGAATTGCAAACAAAATCAAAAATATCACCAATGCTTTAAAACATCTTTGTTACAGCGAGGAAGTTCCTCAGGTCGATGATGAAATTAACGTCAGAAATGGTGTTCTGAAAACGGACGGAGCGTTTTTAATTGAGAGAAAATTCTGTCACAACAGGCTGAATGTTACGTTTGCTGTTGACACTTCACCACCGTTACGATGGATTTCATTTATGAATGAACTGCTTGAGCCTGATGATGTCAAGACCTTGCAGGAATATATGGGCTATTGTCTTATCAATTCCACAAAGGCACAGACCATGCTCTTCCTTGTCGGTAAAGGTGGCGAGGGCAAATCTCGAATAGGTGTTGTGATGAATTATCTTTTCGGTAATGCCTGTTATTGTGAGAGTATTGTTGATTTATCGAAAGACAAATACCTGAGAGGAAATCTTGTGGGAAAGACCGTTCTTGTTGATGATGACATGAGCTTTGAGGGCATTAAGGACACGTCATTTATAAAAAGCCTTGTCACTTCTGAAACAAGCATTTCTGTTCAATGGAAAAACCGTCAGGCAATTCAGGCACAGCTCCGAGTCAGAGCAATGGTATTTTCCAATAGTCCCCCGACTTCACTTTATGACAAAACGGACGGCTGGCACAGAAGATTAATTGTGCTTTCCACAAAGCCTGCACCTATAAATCGGATTATTGACAGGGATTTATCCGAAAAG
>CALMXN010000030.1 GCA_937871145.1 uncultured Clostridia bacterium | reverse complement strand
AGAACATCTTCCCTTATGAAAAAAATACGCCAAAAAGCTGTAATATTTCTGAATTTATTGAGGACAATCAGGCGGTACAGTTTATCCCGAATAATATTACTTGCTCCGTTGATATTTACAACGCATATTGCAACTGGTGCTATGGAAATGGACTTACCCCCTTCAAGCAGAAAAGCTTTTATGACTGGCTTTCACAGAATGCCGATAAGTATAATCTTATAGCAACAAATAAGGCACACAACGGCAGGAATTATGTTCGTGGTTACAGCGGTATCAGAGTGAGCTTTAAAAGCATTATATCGTAGCTGTATAAATTTTTCTTTGTACGTATGTACCGAGTACGGACGTACAAACAATTTTTTTATGAAAGGATTTTTATATGACCGAACTTGAAAAAACTGAAAATAAAATTACTGAGCTTCAGAAAGAGCGTGAAGAGGCACAGAAAAAGATTAAGCAGTATGAGCATCAGGCACAGAAAATTGAACAGCGTAATTCACAGCTATATCGAAAAATCAGAACGCACCGCCTTATTGAACGTGGGGCTATTCTTGAAAGCTTTATACCGAATGCTGAAAACTATGATAACAAAGTGATTCAGCAGTTTCTTTCAACCATTCTTACTGAAAAAGTTGTATTGGAATTCTTTGAAAAAGCTAATCAAAATCAGGGGTAGCTTTACTTTCCCTTGGGACAAGGGCGCACTTATATACCACAAAAGTGGTATGTGCGGTTTCTGCGGAAACAAAAAATACGGCTATATCAGCCGAAAGTGCCAAAAACGGCACTTGGAAAGGACGTGATTATCGCAATTTATCATTGCCATATCCAAATAATCAGCAGAGGCAAAGGCAAGTCTGCTGTTGCTGCCGCCGCTTATCGTTCCGGTGAAAAGCTCACCAACGAATATGATGGAATCACTCACGATTATACAAAAAAAGGCGGTGTTATTCACACAGAAATTCTTCTGCCTGAATATGCTCCGCAAAAATATGCCGACCGTTCAACGCTTTGGAATGCGGTTGAGGAAGTTGAAAAGGCAAAAAATTCTCAGCTTGCAAGAGAAATAGAAATCGCTCTGCCTAATGAATTATCAGTTGAGGAATGCAGGGAGCTTGCACGAAACTTCTGTCAGAAAACTTTTGTCGATAAAGGCATGGTTGCTGATATTTGTATTCACAATCCGTCAAGGCAACAGAAAAATATTCATGCTCACATCATGCTGACAATGCGACCTTTCAATGAGGATGGAACATGGGGTGACAAGCAGAAAAAAGAATATGTTCTTGATAAGGACGGCAATAAAATTTATGACAAAAAGAAACGGCAATACAAGTGCAAATCCATTCCCACAACCGACTGGAACAGCAAGGACAAAGCGGAAGAATGGCGTTATGCTTGGGCTGACTTTCTTAACGCTTATCTTGATAAAAATAATATTGCTGAGAGAGTTGACCACCGTTCTTATGAAAGGCAGGGTGTTGAGCAAATTCCTACAATCCACATGGGTGTGTCTGCCACACAGATGGAGCGTAAAGGCATTGATACCGAGAAAGGAAATATCAATCGTCAGATACGACAGGACAATCGTTTGCTTTCATTCCTCAAGAAAAAAATTGCCGAGCTTACTGCATGGCTAAAGGAAAGCGAGAATACTCCTCATGAAGAAAATCTTGTTGAAAAAATTCTTAAGTTTTGGGACAACGGACAGAAATTTGCTCAGGCTGGCGGTTACTCTCTGAGCAATCTGAAAAAGGCAAACAAGCTTAAAGATGTTTCATCCGCTGTTGCTTTTTTGCAGGGTAACAATATATCAACTATGGTTCAGCTTTCAGAAAAACTCAATGCAACCAATTTTTCTCTTGACAGCATAAAATCATCTTTACAGCCGAAACAGAAACGCATAAAAGAGCTTTCTGAACTGCTTGATAATTATGAAAAATACAAGGCAAATAAAGAAGTTTATCAGGAGTATGCAAGCATCTCAAATCCGAAGAAAAAGGAACGTTTCTATGAATCTCATCGGGCGGAAATTACCCTTTATCAAAGTGCGGAAAGATTTTTCGACAAGCACCTTTCAGAGAAAAAACTCAAGCCAAAATCATGGCAGTCAGA
>CALMXN010000029.1 GCA_937871145.1 uncultured Clostridia bacterium | reverse complement strand
GCTGGCGTTTAGCATATCGCCTTGTCTGTTGCTTTAATACATCAAGGCAATGCTCCAGAGTCTCTTCACCATTAAAGTATGGAATAAGCTCCTTATACCCTATTGCCTGACAGGCTGTGCTGAGGGTTCTGTTATGAAAGACTTCGCTAGCTTCTTCAACTAATCCCATCTTAACCATTTTGTCCACTCTAATATTAATTCTGTCATAAAGGTTTTGCCTATTCTTACAATCGAGTCCGATAATACAAGGATTATAAGGGCTTTCTTCCATTCGGCTCTTTATTTTCTGAGTACTGATTTTTTCACCAGTCAGCTCATATACCTCAATAGCACGGATTATTCTTGTAAGATTATTTTCATGTAACTGCCGAGCAGTTTCAGGATCAATTTCATAAAGCTTGTCGAGAAGAAATCTGTTCCCTTTTTCATTAGCTTCTTCAAGTAATCTTTCTCTTATTTTCATATCTGAAGAAGTATCATCAAATTTAATATTGTCAATTAATGAATTTATATATAACCCAGTTCCACCAACAATTATCGGTATCTTACCACGGGAACTTATTTCATTAATTTTCTCTTTAGCCAATACTACATAGTTTGCAACGCTAAAACTTTCATCAGAATTTAAATAGCTGATAAGATAATGTGGAATGCCCTGCATTTCCTCAATAGTTGGCTTTGCTGTGGCAATATCCATACCCTTATAAATCTGCATTGAATCTGCTGAAATAATTTCACCATTGAATTTTTTTGCTATTTCAATTGATAAAGAAGTTTTCCCCGATGCAGTCGGACCAACAATAACAATTACAGGTGTTTTCATCACATTCCCCATTTATAAGACTCTTTTAAATTGCTTTTCAATTTCTTTTTTTGTAAGCTTTATAAGTACCGGCCTTCCGTGTGGACAATACTTGATATTATTATCATTGTATATATTTTTAACAAGAGATAGCAATTCAATTTTATCAGATTTATCGTTAGCTTTAATTGCCGATTTGCAGGCAATCGAATGAAAAAGCTCATCAAAAACGTTATTTGACGGATTCTTTTTCTGCATAATCAGATTAACTGCAAGTTCTGGTATTATATCACTTATGTCGGTATTATTTAATACTGTTGGAATACCATCAATAATTATCTTTGAGCCATCAGCTTCTGCAAAGGAAAAGCCAAGAATGTTTATCTTATCTTTATTTGAAATAAATGCATCGTACTCTTCATAACTTAAAAGCACTTCGACAGGTTCTAAAAGCAGCTGTGTATTCAGCATTGAATTATCATTTTTAATTTTCTCAAAAATATATCTCTCATGAGCAGCGTGCTTATCAATAAGCAACAGCTCATCATCAATCTGCGCAATAATGTATGTTGTAAAAGCCTCACCAATTATATTAATTTCAGGCTCTTTCACCTGTTCTTCTTCAGTAACAGTATAAACAGGTTCTTCTTTTTTTATAAAAGCACTCTGATTAATATATTTAAAATCGGATAAATCTTCTTTAACAACTGGTGATTTTATGCTTTTAAAAGCTTGATTTGGTTTTGTTTCAACCTCTTTTTTATTCTCAACAATGCTTTCAATAGGTATAGTCTTTTGTTCAAAAACAATATTATTATCCTTTATAGGAAGATAATCCTCCTGCTTACTATTGAAATTAAGATTATTTAAGTTCATCTGCAGCTGCTGTGGCTTTTCTTCCTCAACAGGTTTTACATCATAAAGCTCTGATTTTGTGAAGTTAGGCTGGTTATTTATTTTTAATTCTGTTGGAGTATCATTTTCAAGAAGTGCATTTTTAACAGCAAAATAAACAGCATCAAATACTAATTTTTCATCAGAAAACCGCACTTCAATTTTTGCAGGATGAACATTAACATCAACAATATTTGGAGCTATCTCAAGATTCAAAACACAACAAGGAAATTTCCCTGTCATTATTGAATTCCTATATGCTTCTTCTAATGATACAGTACAGGTAACAGACTTTACATATCTATTATTAATAAAAAAGTTCTGAAAAGCACGATTTGAACGTGAAAGCAGTGGCTTTACTGTATATCCACTTACCTTAATGTTATTATAGTCAAAATTTACAGGTATTAAAGATTTAGCAAAATCCTTACCGAAAACACTATAAATTGCTGAATAAAGCTTGCCATCACCAGGTGTTATAAGTTCCTGCTTGTTATCTCTTATAAATTTAAAAGAAATCTCAGGATGCGACAAAGCAATTTTATTAACAACCGAAGCAATCGCGTTACCCTCAGAAACAGCCTTCTTTAAAAACTTCAAGCGGGCAGGAACATTATAAAATAAATCACGGATAATTATTGTGGTTCCGTCAGGACAACCACTTTGTTCAAGATGTTTTTCTTCTGAACCTTCTATTGTGTAGTGTATTCCATATTCATCTTCAAGGCGTTTGGTTATTACATCAACTTTTGAAACAGCAGAAATGGATGCGAGAGCCTCACCCCTGAAGCCTAAAGTCAAAATACTTTCAAGGTCAGCTTTTGATATGATTTTACTTGTTGCATGA
>CALMXN010000028.1 GCA_937871145.1 uncultured Clostridia bacterium | reverse complement strand
GATGTTGTCACTGTTGTTTGTTCTGATAGAGAACTATCATCCTCTATGCTACTATTTATATCTGCAGATGCAGAGTATGACGAATTGCTATCAGAGAAAGAAGAATTAGAAGAAGGCTTATCACCACACGCTGTCATTGTAAATGCTGTTGAAATAACAAGAGTTATAATAATAGCATTTTTCTTAATACTGTCCATATAGACCCTCCTTAAGAGTTATCTGTTTCTATCTGATCTTTAATCAGAGTTTCCATACTTACATTTAAAGCTTTTGCAAGCTTATATACAGTTTCAGCTGTACATTTAGCTATGGAGGTTTTATTGTTACATATATCATTAACTGTTGAGTAAGGTACATCGCTTAACTTTGCGAGCTTGTATATACTCATGTTTTTTTCGGATAAAATCTGATTGATATTCATATACATTCCCCCTTAATAACATTATAACGGTAAGCCGTTATAATGTTATTAAGGGGGGTATTTAAAATTTTTATCGTGAACGATTCTGCGGAAAACTATATGGGACAAATTCTCCTTGCATAACATCAACGCAGTCAATAACTGTCTGTCTGATATCTTGGCAGCTATTGTAATCATTGCCGAGCCATTCTTCATAGATTTCAGCTACTGGAAATTTTGAAGATAATAATACCTGGGCCTGATTATCGCTTAAAAAATTATTACCATAAATCACATCAGCTTCCAGTATCGAATAGATCTCCTGTCTAATTGAAATTTCATAAGCTTTTTCAATAATCTTATCTTTTGAAAGATGCTGTACTTCATTATGATATTCTGCCTGTTCCTTTTTTGCTTTTTCAAAAAGCTGTTCTTTGATTTTTGACATAGAATTCTCCTTTCGTTATCGACTTAAAGACGGGCTATCAGATATAGCCAAGTCATTATCTTCATCTGCATTTTTATCTTTCTTGTCCTTGTCGATATTAAGCTCGATATTCAGTATTGCTAAACGTTCTGATTTTGTTTTCAATTCTTCCTCCTGAGCAAACGGCTTTTTAATTTCTTCTTTTGCTTTTTCAAGCTGCAACTTTAATTCTTCAAGCCTTTGCTTTGTGTTTTCCTTGAATTTATCAATACGTTCAAGTGCATTATCAATACGCTGGATATTACCGAAAGTGTCTTTATCAAGCTCTATCCTGTATTCAACCTTGTTTTTAAGAACAAGAATATACTTCTGATCAAATACGCTTATACCCATTGACATTTGAAAGCCACGATATTCACCGATAGGCTTCTCCTGAATCTTGCATTCCTTTTTACATTCAAGGAGAGCAGTTCCGGCATCTTTCTTTTCTGTATAGGTTATTCCTTTAATTATCATAGGAGAGAAGCCGTCATCATTGTTATGCGTATTAATCGATAAGTGTTTAAAATCTTCGGCATAGTTTTCAATTCTTTGCTGACAACTTGCTATTTCTTGTGGAATCGTCTTTAAAATCTTATCTTCAAGCGAGTATTTCTCATTGAGATAACTTGATTTAATCAGCTTAAGCTTGGATACTTGTTGGTCAAGATCCATCTTTTCTTTGATACGAGGATCGCCAGTAGCAAAGCAACATCTTATGTTAATGATGTTAATAACGAATACACACAGGTTCTTGCTGAAGAAACTGCAAGTTGTTATAACCCAAAAACATATACATATGGTAATGGAATGAACAGTGCAGAAAATGCCTGGGAAAAAGATTATTATATGTATGACGGAAGAGGCTCTGTATCAAATTTAACTTCACAATATGGCTACAATATGGTATCATATAAATATGATGAATTTGGTAATCAGAGGGAATCAGGTTGGTCAAACTTCAATTCTTATGGTTATAACGGTGAGAGTTATGATTATATAACAGGACTCCAATACTTAAGAGCTCGTTATTATGACCCAGCAACAGGAAGATTTTTAATTCAGGATACTGTTCAAGGCGACGTGATGAATCCACTCACACAAAACCTATACAACTATTGTGGAAATAACCCGCTTAATCTGATTGACCCGAGTGGGCATTCTTGGGAAGGTACAAATTCAGTTATTTCTTATATAGCAGAACATGAAAAGCAAAAAGGTCTAGAGGCACTTAAAGCACGTGAATCAACAAAGTCTAGAAATGTAAATAGTGCAGCAGAGGCGGCTGCAGCAATGGAATATTATGCATTAGTAGGCACAGCAAGACAATGCCTAATCATTATGAAAACAGGAAAAAGTATTATGAACAAACCCTTGAAGTAATAAAATAGGGTACGATACTAACTAACAATGATATGAAACAGCTTAAAAACAGGGAGGAAACATATGTTTAGAAAAATTATTCTATTACCATTATTAGTGTTACTTGCTTTAACATTAGCATCAGGCAGTACAGGTAAATATAGTTTGGAGAATGAATCAACTAATGAATCGCAAAATGTTATAGAAAAAAATGTACAGGATGCTTCAGCTGT
>CALMXN010000027.1 GCA_937871145.1 uncultured Clostridia bacterium | reverse complement strand
TCGAGTAATGTGACTGGAGTTCAGACGTGTGCTCTTCCGATCTACTTGTCTTGCAGTTTTCATTAAAGGCTAATCTCTCCTTCTGTTGTTTGCAATCATTATGCTTATAATTAATCTTAATAATGTCGCAAGAGATGATACAAGTGCAGCAACATAAGTCATTGCAGCTGCTTTCAGCACTCTTTTTGCACCGACAAGCTCATCATCATATAAAATATAGTGGGATTGTAAGGTATTAAGTGCTCTTGAGCTTGCATTGAATTCAACTGGTAATGTTACAAGCTGAAATAAAGCAACAGTTGCAAATAAAACAACTCCTATTATTGCTATTGTATTTGAAAACAATAATCCCAATAATACAATCCATATTCCAAGAGTTGAACCTATATTTGTTATTGGCACTAAAGCACTTCTTAATTTTATTGGTTTATAATCTATTGCGTGCTGGATAGCATGTCCGACTTCGTGAGCAGCCACACCGATAGAAGCAACCGATGTACTGCCATAAACACTATCAGACAATCTAACAACATTTGTCCTTGGGTCAAAATGATCTGTAAGATGTCCGCTTATTCTTTCTATCTGAACATTAAACAGTCCATTATCATCTAAAATCTGTCTTGCTACTTGCGAAGCTGTCAAACCCCTGCTGTTTTGTACTTTTGAATATTTGTCGAATGTTGATTTTACCTTAAACTGTGCCCATAATGCAAAAATAAGGGCAGGTATCATCAATATCATTGTCGGATCATAATAAAATCCAAAACCGAAAGGCATAAAGTATTCTCCTATCTTAACATTTGATTTTTTTCCACAGGATTACCTCTCAGATAGTCAGCAGTTTTCATTCTCTTTGAACCTTCAGCCTGAAGCTCAAGAATTCTTAAAGAACCTGTTCCGCACAAAACAGTCAAATCCTTCTCATTTATTATCTGCCCAAAGTTATTATTTTTTTCATTGGTACTGATAATTTCTGATTTATATATCTTAATTCTCTTGTTATTTAGCATTGCCGTTGCACAAGGCCAGTCAGAAAGCCCTCTTATCTGATTGTGAATATCAATTACTGATTTTGAAAAGTCAATCGGGCACATATCCTTTGATAGCATTGGTGCATAGCAGGATAACGAATCATCCTGCTTTTGTGGTGTAATATTACCATTTTCAAGGTCTTCAAGGGTTTTAATAAGCAAATCAGCACCGATCACTGACAATCTGTCGTGAAGCTCGGAGGCTGTTTCATTTTTGCCGATTTCAGTAGAAGCTTTTAAAAGCATATCTCCTGTATCAAGGCCCTCTGCCATAAGCATTGTTGTAACGCCGGTTTTCTTTTCACCATTTAGGACACTCCATTGAATAGGACCAGCACCTCTGTATTTTGGTAACAATGATGCATGGACATTTATACATCCATACTTGGGAATATCCAGTACTTCTTTCGGAAGAAGCTTTCCAAAGGCAACAACTATAATATAATCAGGAGCAATGTCCTTTAAAATCTGAATTGATTTTTCAGCATCCTCACCTTTTTTAAAGCTTTGTGGCTGAAAAACTTCAATGTTATTTTCAAGTGCACAAACTTTTACAGGAGGAGGAGTAAGCTTATATCCTCTGCCCTTCGGCTTATCTGGCTGTGAGAAAACAGCTTTTACATTATGACCTGCTTTTACCAATGCCTGTAATGTCGGAACCGCAAAATCAGGAGTTCCCATAAAAACTATATTCATTCAAATCCCCCGTTAGTCTTCTTCTATTTCTACCATCTCATCGACTATATCAAGAAATAATTTTCCATCAAGATGGTCAGTTTCGTGGCAGGCACAACGGCATCCCATTTCTGTGAGATCCACCTCGAACCACTCGCCGTTTCTGTCCTGTGCTTTAAGATGGCAGTTCATTGGGCGTGTTACATATCCCCATTCATTTGGGCAGGATAGACAGCCTTCAATATCTCTCTGGCTACCACTTGTATTTGAAATTGTCGGATTTATTGCTTCAACCAAGCCATCTCCAACATCCATTATAAATATTCTTCTTAAATATCCGACCTGAGGTGCAGCAAGACCAAGACCGTTTGCTGCTTTTAATGTTTCAGCCATATCATCAAGTAACGTCCATAACTTCTGATCAAAGACTTCTACTGTCTTGCACTTTTTTCTTAACACATCTTCATTTTTTGAAACTATTGCTCTTAATGCCATTAATTTTCCTCCTAAACTTATAAACCTATATCTCCATTAATATCTGCATAAATACTTGTATTTGAGAATAATTTGTTCTTTGATGATTTTATTAACACTTCACTTATAAGCTTCCTTAATTTTGTTGAGTTCCTGCATTTAATAATAATTCTATATCTGAATTTATTATTTATCTTTCCTAAAGTGCATTTTGATGGTCCTAATACTCTTAATGGAATCTTTAGCTGTTGCAGAGAAATTTCGTTTTTTAAGATTTTAAT
>CALMXN010000026.1 GCA_937871145.1 uncultured Clostridia bacterium | reverse complement strand
AAAGCTGTTAAGGAAAGTGGCTGTTCTGGTCTTGGTGGAGCAGGCTTCCCGACACATATAAAGCTAAATTTCAACAAGGAGAAAACTCCGGTTGATTCACTTATAATCAATGGTGCAGAATGTGAGCCTTATATAACAGCTGACTACCGTGAGCTTATTGAAAATACAGATGATTTAATTGACGGAATAAAGCTTCTGATGAAATATCTTGAAATTCCAAATACTTATATCGGTATTGAGGATAACAAGCCTGAGGCTATAAAGCTTATTGAGGATAAAACAGCCGATATGCCGAATGTGAATGTTGTCGTTCTAAAGTCATCATACCCACAGGGTGCTGAAAAAGTTATCGTTCATTCAACCACAGGCAGAATAATCGGAGAGGGACAGCTCCCGTCAGATTTAGGTGTTGTAGTAATGAACGTTTCAACAGTTGGCTTTATAAACCGTTACATTAAGACAGGTATGCCACTTATTCAGAAAAGATTGACAGTGGACGGCGATATTGTTGAAAATGCTTGTAACCTTAACGTTCTTATAGGAACACCAGTTTCACAGCTTCTTGATTATGCAAAGGCTGACACATCAAAGATAGAAAGATTAATTTCAGGCGGACCAATGATGGGTATGTCACTTATTGATACAGAAGCTCCTGTTGTTAAAACAAACAATGCAGTTCTTGCATTAAAGGCTCCTGCTGAAAAGATTGTTCAGACAAACTGTATCCGTTGCGGAGGCTGTATGAATGCCTGTCCGTTGAAGCTTATGCCAATGGAATTTGAAAAGGCTTATGACTCAGGGAATGTTCAGAAGCTGAGGGAATACAACGTAATGCTTTGTATGAACTGCGGAAGCTGTTCATATGTCTGCCCTGCAAAAAGAAACCTTGCAGAAAAAAATCAGCTTGCCAAAGGTCTGCTGATGACAAAAAAATAATTATTGCATTGCTAAGTTAAGAAAGGAATGATTTTTGTGCAAGGACTTACAGTATCTCCTTCACCACATATAAAAAGTTTTGTTACTACACAGAAGGTTATGTCATTGGTGCTTATCGCATTGCTTCCTGCTGTTGTTGCTTCAGGAATAATCTTCGGACTTCAGGCTATAATCGTAATCGCAGTTTCAGCAGCATCTGCTGTTATCTGGGAATATGTAGCCAGAAAAATTATGAAAAGATCAGGAACAATATCTGATCTCAGCGCAGCTGTTACCGGCGTTATATTTGCAATGAACCTTCCTGTAACTATCCCATTATGGATGGTTATTATCGGTACATTTGTTGCGATTGTTATACTTGGAACGGGAGCTGTACGGCGGGCACGGTTGATCTCAACGAAGACCTGCCGGTGTCCTTGGCCAAGCGTCTATCGAAGAGTGTTCAGGAAGCGCAAGTCACGCCGTGCCAACGCGCGACTGCAGAGGTGATTGCCCGG
>CALMXN010000025.1 GCA_937871145.1 uncultured Clostridia bacterium | reverse complement strand
TGGGCATAATGTACATTGTAACATATCCAAAAGAATTCACCTCATGCTTATTATAACATAAAAACAGCCACAAGAAAACTTGTGGCTGTAGCTTTTATAAACTATTAATACTTGTTGTCATCATCATCGAGGTCAATCTTTAAATCCCCGCCAAACTGAAAGTCGGAACCTGATTGTGCGTTACCACCGAATGCAAACTCATCTGCTGATGCAGGTGCTGGTGTTGTATTGCTACCAAATGCAAACTCATCTGCTGATGCAGGTGCTGATGTTGTATTGCTACCGAATGCAAACTCATCTGCTTGTGCAGGTGCTGATGTTGTATTGCCACCGAATGCAAACTCGTTACCTGGTGCTGAAGTTCCACCAAAAGCAAATTCATCAGCCGGAGCTGCTGAACTTCCACCAAAATCAAAACTGTTTGAAGAGGTGTTTGAAAGTCCACCAAAGCCGCCTGTCATAACTGCGCTGTCTGCACCACTAAAAAGCTTTTCCTTATCGCCAAGTCTGAATTTTGCAATCATATTTGTTAGAAGTAATGACTGACCTGAAAGCTCTTCACTTGCGGCAGCACTTTCTTCTGCTGTTGCTGTATTTGTCTGAACAACCGCTGAAATCTGGTCAATTCCATTGTTAATCTGCTGAATAGATTCTGCCTGATTCTCTGATGCCTTACTGATATTTTTTACAATATCATCAATATCTTTTGACATATTAACAATTTCGCCAAGTGATTTTGCAGTCTGCTTTGCAATCTTTGAACCACGGTCAACAGTTTCAACTGAGCCTTCAATAAGTGCTGTTGTCTGTTTTGCAGCTTCTGCACTCTTAGCGGCAAGACTTCTTACTTCATCAGCAACAACGGCAAAGCCTTTACCTGCTGAACCTGCTCTTGCAGCTTCAACGGCAGCGTTCAAAGCAAGAATATTCGTCTGGAATGCTATATCATCGATAACCTTAATAATCTTTGAAATTTCATTTGAAGAAACATTTATTTCATCCATAGCGCCAAGCATCTTGTTCATGTCATCATTACAGGATATAATGTTAGCCATTGTATTGCCAACTATACTTTCAGCCTGTTTTGCTGATTTAGCATTATTGTTAATCTGATGTGATACATCGAAAATTGTAGCTGAAAGCTCCTGAATAGCACTTGCTTGTTCAGTTGCGCCCTGTGACAATGCCTGTGCACCGTTTGAAACCTGATTTGCTCCGTTGTTAACCTGCTCAGCAGCATTCCTGATGTTTGCGAATGTATCTATCAAAGATAGTAAGATTGTATTGAATGTACTCTTTATCTTAATAAAATCACCTTGGAATGAACCATGCATTCTGTCGGTAAGGTTTCCATCTGAAATATTAACAAGAGAATCTGTGATTTTTGTTATGTATATTTTTAAAGAACTTACAGTATCCTGTAATGCGTTTGTCAATTCATACAATTCGTCCTGTGTCTTTGGAATATTAACAGGATCAGTTAGATTACCGTCTGCTAATGATTTCAGCCTTTCACTTGCGCTTTCAAGAGGTTGAGTTAATTTGTTTACTGATCGTCTTACAATAACAAAGCTTACAGCCAATACTGCAAAAGCACAGGCATAGCTTATTAAAATGGCAAGCAACAGATTAGTCCTATCTTTGATGAATAGTGCAATTGTAATTGAAACTATAGCAGTAGCCAAAGTTGACAACATGCTTAAAGCAAGTAATTTTGTTTTAATAGACTTCATATTAAACCTCCCATTAATTAGCTTAAATGTGTATTCATTATAGCATTAGTCCGTGTAAAATACAATATATTTGTTCAAATAATACGAAAAATATTTATTTTGATCACATATTGTTTTAATTTAATATTTGGTATATAATACAGTTTTGAGAAGGAGTGATTTTTATTGTTCAGATACGAGACTCATATGCATTCAAGCGAGGCAAGTGCCTGTGCCACAAACGATATTTACAAAATGCTTGAAAAGTATAACAGCCTTGGTTATACAGGAATAATACTCACAAATCATTTTTTCAACGGCAACACATGTGTCCCTCGTAATATGCCGTGGGCAAATAAAATTGAACTATTTTTCCTGCCATATGAAAAAGCAAAAACAAAGGCTAAGGAATATAATATGGACGTATTTTTCGGGCTTGAATATAATTATTATGGAACTGAATTTTTAATTTATGACCTTGATAAGGCATTCTTCCTCAAGCATCCTGAAATTATGAGTTTATCCCTCCCTGCCTTTATCGATCTTGTTCATAAAAATGATGGGATTGTCGTTCATGCACATCCTTTCAGGGAAGCTCCATATATTAGTGAAATAAGGCTCTTCCCGGAGCTTGTTGACGCTGTTGAGGTTATTAATGGCTCACATGCGGGAACTGATTTTGACGAGAAAGCCAAAGCCTATGCCGAGAAATACAATCTACCTCAGACTGCCGGCTCTGACGCACATAATGTAAACCATCCCCGCTTTTGTGGTATGGAATTTCAGCACCGATTGAAAGATATAAATGACTTCATTTCTTCAGTTCGGAAAAGAGATTATTCTCTATTTTTAATTTGAAATAATAATTCCCCCTTATCTTTGCATATAAATGCTTAGAAAGGGGTTGTTTTATGTTATCCAATTCAAGAATCAAATCAGTTTTTTTGTGTATTTTTGCTATTATATTAGCAATAATTGTGCTTATTCAGATAATTTCGGTTTCTGCGGTAAATATTGATGCCAAAAAAGGTATTAAGGTGCCTATAATAATGTACCATAGCGTTCTGGATAATGAAAGACGCTCTGGTGATTTTGTAATCTCCACAAAAACGCTTGAAAATGACCTGTTATACCTGAGGCAGAATGGCTATTCCCCTGTTCTTATAAGCGATCTGATTAATTATGTTTATAATGGTGGAACTCTGCCACAGAATCCTGTTGTGCTGACTTTTGATGACGGCTATTATAATAATCTTGCTTATGTTCTGCCACTTCTTGAAAAATACGACATGAAGGCAAGTATTTCTGTCGTGGGTTATTACTCAAAAGTAAACAGTGAATGCCCTGACAAAAATCCATCTTATGCTTATCTGACCTGGGATGATATCCTTGATCTTTTAAGGACAAAACGTATTGAAATCGGCAATCACAGCTTTAATATGCACTCACACACAAGCAAGCGTGCAGGCAGCAAAAAGAACAAATATGAAAATGAAGATGATTATTATTCACTGTTTTTAAGGGATACTCTGAATGTTCAGGATATTCTTAAAACCAACTGTGACTATCTGCCTTATTTTTATACGTATCCTTTTGGTTTCTACTGTGAACAGAGTGAAAAATACTTAAAACAGATGGGATTCAAGGCGACACTGACCTGCGAGCAAAGAATGAATTATATAACAAAGGATCCGGATTGCCTTTATCTTCTCGGCAGATACAACAGACCAAGTGGGATCTCGACAGAAGCTTTTATGAAAAAAGCCCTGAAATAGTACTGTTGAAAAGTCTTTTTACGACATATTTCATATTGACATTTGTGGTAAATTTATGTATAATTTTTATGTCTTTAACATCTTATAAAGGATGTGAAATTTATGTCAGATGTACAGAAGCAATTTAAAAAGCTTGATCAGAAGGCTATGAAGCTTCAGCATCAATGCGAAAAAAACTCACAGTATGCAGAAACTGAAAAATCGAAGAATTTTCTTCGCTTAATTCTTTTTTTCATATCTGTTTTATTATGCGGTGTCTGTGTTTTTATTTTGCTAAATAAAATCATTGGAAACAGCTTTACAGATAATTTCAAATTCCGCTATACACCGTCAGTTTTAATCAGCTTTTTTATCATTGCGGGAATTACTTCACTTTTCTTTATGAAAAAGAAATTTACAGGTACAGTTATTCTTCTCCTGTCTATTGTTAATCTGGCACTGGCAGTAATACTTTTCTCTGATATAAAACTGATAGAAGAAAATATTATTATGCTTGTCATCTGCTCTGCTTTAATTCTTTTTTCCTTGATTATTCTTATTAAAGCTTACAGAATAAAAAGACTCAAATAAAATCCTGCCCTTGTATTTTACTACGAGGGCTTATGACTTAAAAAGGGGTAAAGTATGCTATCAATTATAATTCCTGCCTTTAATGAAGAAGGCAACATCAGCAGAATAGTTTCAGTTATTGATAATCTTATGGTTGAAAATAAGATTGAATATGAAATTGTTTTTGTCAATGATGGCTCAAAGGATAACAGCTGGGTTGAAATTTCCGCTGCTTCAGAAAATAATTCTAATATAAGTGCAATCAACTTCAGCAGAAACTTCGGTAAGGAGAGTGCTATTTTTGCCGGACTGAAATATGCAAAAGGTGATGCTTGTGTACTTATTGACTGTGACTTGCAACATCCACCTAAAAAAATTGTTGAGATGTACCGCATATGGGAAAACAATGATGTTGATATTGTTGAGGGAAGAAAATCCTCACGCGGGAAAGAAAATATTATCTATAGATTATTCTAGATCGGAAGAGCACACGTCTGAACTCCAGTCACATTACTCGA
>CALMXN010000024.1 GCA_937871145.1 uncultured Clostridia bacterium | reverse complement strand
GATTGAAAAGAAAACAAAGAAAAAAGGAATAAGTCTTATAGATATAAAACCCTATATAAATCTTATATCAAAAAGCATTATTGGTGATACACTCACCATTGAATTAAGACTTCCGGCAGGAACACAGACAAACATAAATCCATCATTGGTGTTGGATGCCTTTGAAGCTTATATTGAAAAGCCATTAGAAATTAAATCAATTGAAAGAACAAAGATATTATGTGCAGACGGTATACTTTTTTCGTAAAATACTTGCATTTATAAAAATACTGTGGTATACTATTAAAGCATTTGAATATCCGTCAATTAGTTTTGATGGGAGTTAGTGCCAGAATTCTTTTGAATTCGGACATTAAAGCGGATAGTCCTCTGTCTTTATAATCGTATTAAAGGGTATGAATATCTGAAAATTTAGGAGGAATTTAAAGTGGACGCTTTAAAGCTTATTGAACAAAGCAGCATGAAATCTGAAAAACCTGACCTTTGCATTGGTGACGTTGTTAAAGTACACGTTAGAATCAAGGAAGGCGAAAAGACACGTATTCAGCTTTTTGAAGGAACAATCATTGCTAAGAAGCATGGTGGAGTAAACGAAACATTTACTGTACGTCGTGTAGCTCATGGATGTGGAATTGAAAGAGTATTCCCAGTTCATTCACCTTCAGTTGAAAAGGTTGAAATTGTTAGAAAAGGCCGCGTACGTCGTGCTAAATTGTACTATCTCCGTGATAGAGTTGGTAAGGCTGCAAAGGTTAAAGAAGCAATTCGTTAGTTTTAAAGGGACGCAAGTCCCTTTTTTGCTACAATTAAATTGGTTTGAAATGAGGAATGACAATGTCTGAAAACACTGCAGTTTTATCTAAAGAACAGAATGATTCTGTTGAAGAAATTTGTGACTGGATAGAATCTCTGGTCTTTTCAGTGTTTATTGTACTGCTTATATTTACTTTTCTGTTCAGACAGGTAAGTGTAATCGGGCCTTCTATGAATCCTACGTTAAATGGTTCTGATATAGAAAAACCAGGTAGCGCAGGGGACAGACTGTTGATTTCTCATTTATTTTATAAACCTGAAATAAATGATATAATAGTAATAAGATCAAATAATTTAAATGAAAATATAATAAAGCGAGTTATTGCAACAGAAGGACAGGAAGTCAATATAGATTTTGAAAACGGAAAGGTTTATGTTGACGGAAAGTTACAGTACGAGCCTTTTATCAATCCAGAAAATTTTAATAATTTAGGTGCTTTTGATTACCCAGTAACAGTACCCAAAGGGCACGTATTTGTAATGGGAGATAACCGCGGTAATTCTTTGGACAGCCGTGACTCAAGAGTCGGCTTTGTTTCAGAAGATGACATATTAGGAAAAGCATTTTTCAGAATTTTTCCGTTTAATAAATTTGGCGGTCTTTATAAATAATTGGAGGTTCAAATGGCTGAGGTTTCATCTATACAATGGTTTCCAGGGCATATGGCAAAGACAAGAAGGCTTATGCAGAAAAACATTACTCTTGTCGATGCAGTAGTTGAAATAACTGATGCACGTATACCTCAAAGCAGCAGAAATCCAGAAATGGATAGATTAGTTGGCAAGAAACCAAGACTTGTTATATTAAACAAATGTGATGCAGCGGATGACAGAATTACTGCTATGTGGCTGGATTACTATAAAAACAAAAATATTCTTGCTATTGCAATGGATTGCAGGAGTGGTAAGGGTGCCAATAAATTTCTTCCGACACTGAAAGAATTGTTGAAAGATCAGATAGCTTCCTGGCATCAAAAAGGAATGATTGGAAGACCAATGAGAATTATGATTGTTGGTATCCCTAATGTCGGTAAATCATCATTTATTAATCGTATGGCTAAATCAAAAAGAGCAAAGGTTGAGGACAGGCCTGGTGTTACACGTGGAAAGCAATGGGTTAGCCTTGATGCAGAGCTTGAACTTCTTGACATGCCTGGAGTACTATGGCCAAAGTTTGAGGATAAGCTTGTTGGCGAGCGACTCGCTTTTACAGGTGCTGTAAAAGATGATATAATGGATATGGAACATCTTGCTAGCCGATTATTGCAGTTTTTAAATGGAAATTATCCAAAGCTTATTTTGGAAAGATATAATGTTGAAACAGTTGAAAATGAAGAAGGATATGAAATTCTTCAGAAAATCGGCAAGAAACGTGGATTTTTAATTTCAGGTGGAGAAATCAACACTGAACGAGCAGCAATAACAGTTGTAGATGAATTCAGAAGTGGCAAAATAGGTAAGTTTACACTTGAAAAACCGCATAAGTAAAGAGGTGCCATATGGAACTTTTTGAGTATGATAAAGCAGTAAGAGAAAAGTTTGCAATGGTTTGTGGCGTTGATGAAGCCGGACGAGGTCCATTGGCCGGTGATGTTTATGCTGCTGCTGTTATTTTTGATGAGGATGTTATTATTGAAGGCGTAAATGACAGCAAAAAGCTTTCTGCAAAAAAACGTGAGCAATTATATGATATAATTATTGAAAAAGCAAAAGCTTATTGCATAGCAACAGCTTCAATTGAAGAAATTGAAGAAATCAATATTCTCAATGCCGCAATGCTTGCAATGAAAAGAGCAGTAGAAGGACTTGGAATTGTTCCCGATATTGCATTAATTGACGGAAACAAGACCCCAGACATTAATTGCAGGTCTTATGCTGTTGTAAAAGGTGATGCTACAAGTCAGAGTATTGCTGCAGCATCAATTCTTGCTAAAGTTGCAAGGGACAGATATATGGAAGAGCTTGATAAAAAATATCCTCAGTATCAGTTTGCAAAGCATAAGGGATATGGCACTAAGCTTCATTATGAAATGCTTGAAAAGTATGGAATGAGCGAAGTACACAGACCGAGCTTTTTAAAAAAGCTGAGGGATAAATAAATGAATCAGCGTGAAAAAGGAAATGTCGGGGAATCCGATGTGTGTAATTATCTTGAAACATTAAGTTATAAAATAATTAAGAGAAATTATACTATTAAAGGCGGAGAAACTGATATAATTGCAGTGAGAAATGATATTATCGCATTTGTAGAAGTCAAGACAAGAAAGAAAAATGCTATGGTATCAGGTTTTGAAGCAATTACTGATTCAAAGAAGCTCAGAATAATGAAATGCGCACAACATTATTTTTTAAACAATGAATGTAATCTTCAGCCACGCTTTGATGTAGCTGTAGTAGAGACAACCAACGGGAAAACAACCAATATTGAATACGTCGAAAATGCTTATGATATGAGCGATACAAATATTATCTTTTAAGGTTAGGTGACTAATATGTTTTACAAAAGCACAAGAAACAGCAATGTAAATGTAACATCTTCACAGGCAATAGCACAGGGTATTTCAAAAGATGGCGGACTTTTTGTTCCATCTGAAATTCCTTCATTGACTTTTGAAGATATTAAAGCTATGGGAAGTATGAAGTACAGTGAAAGAGCTGCTTTTATATTTTCAAAATATCTTACTGACTTCACAGATGTAGAAATAAAATTCTGTGTGGAAAATGCTTATAATGACAAGAAGTTTGCAACAGAGGATATTGCACAGATTGCACATCTTTTTGACGGAACATATATGCTTGAATTATGGCATGGTCCAACTTGTGCATTTAAGGATATGGCTTTGCAGATTTTGCCTTTCCTTTTGACAACATCAGCTAAGAAAATAAAACTTGATAAAAAAATTGTCATACTTGTTGCTACTTCAGGCGATACAGGAAAAGCAGCACTTGAAGGGTTTAAGGATGTTGAAGGTACACAGATTCTCGTTTTCTATCCAGAAGACGGTGTAAGTGCTATGCAGAAAAAGCAGATGACAACTCAGGAGGGCGAAAATGTTGGTGTATGTGCTATTGAAGGTAACTTTGATGATGCACAGACTGGTGTTAAGAAGATTTTTACAGATGCTGAAATAGCAGAACAGCTTGCAAATAACGGAATGATGTTTTCAAGTGCAAACTCAATTAACTGGGGTAGATTATCACCACAGATTGTTTATTATGTATCAACATATGCTCAGCTTGTTGCTGATGAGGAAATTGCATTGGGTGATAAGATAAACATTGTTGTTCCAACAGGAAACTTCGGTAACATACTTGCTGCTTACTATGCAAAGCTTATGGGTATCCCTGTTAATAAACTAATATGCGCATCAAATTCGAATAACGTTCTTACTGATTTTCTCAACACAGGTATTTACGACAGGAACAGAAACTTCTATACAACTATTTCACCTTCAATGGATATTCTTATTTCAAGCAATCTTGAAAGACTTCTGTATCATCTATGTGGTGATAATGATGCACTAATTCGTGACTGGTTCGGTAAGCTTTCAACATATGGCAAGTATGAAGTAACAGACGAAGTGAAGAAACTTCTAAAGGATAGCTTCTGCGCAGGATGTTGTAATGATGATGAAACAAAAGCAACGATAAAGAATATCTTTGAAAAGTTCTCATACACTTGTGACACTCATACTGCAGTCGGCGTTAAGGTTTATGAAGATTACAAGAAGGCAACAGGCGACAATACAAAAACTGTTATTGCTTCAACAGCAAGTCCTTACAAGTTTAGCTCAAGTGTTCTTGAAGCTATCGATGGAACACAACAGAACAATGATGAGTTTGCAATGGTTGCAAAGCTTGGAGAAGTTTCAAAAATTGAAATTCCAAGTGCTTTATCTGATTTAAAGAATAAGTCTGTAAGATTTTCCGATACTATTTCAAAAGAAGATATGAAAGACTATGTATTGAAAACACTCGGAATATA
>CALMXN010000023.1 GCA_937871145.1 uncultured Clostridia bacterium | reverse complement strand
ATAATTATTCATAATTTTTTGTCTATTTAAAAAAATATTTACAAATTATAAAAATAATGCTATAATTTTTTAAAACATTTAGGGGGAATTTATTTTGAAAAAGTTTGTGGCTATATTTTTATCAGTTATGTTGATTACGTGTTTTTTGGCTTTGCCTGTAAGTGCTGAAAGGTATGAGTATAAAAATAGTTTTTCCATTGAAATTCCAAGTACATATGACAATCAAAAGGGTTTGTACAACGCCAAAAATTCACAAGTTCTTGATAACAATGCATGGGTTATGCAGGATGGTAATAGTCAATGTGTTCTAATGACACAAGTTGATAAGAATACTGATAATGTAAAAATAAAAACAGCAACACATTCACAGGTTTTAGAATTTGAAAGTTTTTGCAAGCAAATGATAAGTACAAATGGATACGAGATAGATATGAGTACAAAAAAAGAAAAGATTAATGGTTATTCTGCACTTCATTTGTATATGAATGAAATAAAAGATACCAAAGGTAATGTTCTATATGGAGATATGTATATCTATTCATCAAGGAAGTATGTATACTATGTTTACTTCATTTATTCTGATAAGAATTATTCAACATCAAGTGAGTTTAACAATATTCTAAACAGCTTTGAAATAAAAGATAAAATGGATTTGTTGGGTGGCAATCTGGTTATATATATCGGAGTAATTATTGTTGCGACAATCCTGTTGCTAGTTATTATTGCTGCAAAGAAAAAACAACGTACAGTATACTTCAATGATCCAGGCAACTTTAACAGTTATCAACAAAGTACTAATCCATATGGTAATAATTCATATCAGCAGAATACAAATCCATATGATAATAACTCATACCAGCAGAATAGCTACAGTCAGCAGAATACAAATCCATATGGTAATAACTCATACCAGAAGGATGGATATACTCAGCCAACTATTGACCAGAATGGTAACAATACATATCAGCAGCCAAACAGCTATAATCAGCAAAGCAGCTATCCACAAAGTGACTTAAACAATAACTATAACACTTCATCGAATGGTTATGGTGCTTCGTCACAACAGGATACAAGCGAATGGCTTTCTTCACCAGCTAAGCCAGTTGACGATAATGATCCGAACAAATTAGCTGATGAATTCTGGGGTAATAAATAAAATAAGACAACAAAGCGACAGAATAATCTGTCGCTTTGTTTTTTCTCTTATTATTCATCACAAAAGGATTCTGATTCCATATAATGATAGCAAGCATAATATGCTTTATTATATGTAAAGGAGCAAACATATGAGCAAAGAATGTGATCGTCATAATGACAGAGAACATGAAGAGATGAATATTTATCGTCATTGTCCAAATAAATGTGAAAAATTAAATGGATGCTTTTGCTATACAGTTCCAGGCCCACAAGGTATCCCTGGTGCCACAGGTGCCACAGGAGCAACAGGAGCAACAGGAGCAACAGGAGCAACGGGAGCAACGGGAGCAACGGGAGCAACGGGAGCAACGGGAGCAACGGGAGCAACAGGTGCAACAGGTGTATCAGGCCCAACAGGAGCTACAGGTCCAACAGGAGCTACAGGTCCAACAGGAGCTACAGGTCCAACAGGTGCAACAGGCGTAACAGGTGCTACCGGAGTATGTTCCTGTGATTGTACTTGTACGCTACAGATGAAATATGTAATAGCTCAATTAATAACATTGTATCCTACTCAACAAGTTACAATTGGTTTAGTTGATGGCAATTCGCAGACTGGAAGACTTGCAGAATTAGTACCAGTTGATAATGAGAGCTTATTAAGAGTAGCTAGTGGAGCTGGATATGACACTTATTTTTCATTATGCAAAATAGCATATATACGAATTAATGCGGCAACATATAGTACTACTATTAATTATCTTTCAGTTCCAACACCCCCAGATACAGGATGCGCTGCACAATGCGAAAGCGCAATTCGTGCTACAGTTGCAGTAGGTGATACGGTAAAAATTAAGTCTGGTGGTCAGGCTGGAAGCAATGAAACTGTTAGGATAAATGCCTATGGTATGATTGTTACAGTTGGACCAAATGATTCCCAGCCGACTTTCTATTCTACTTGTGATATTGTATCAGTAGATATTCAGACAGAAGATGAAGAAATAATATAGAATACTTTTTAAAGTAGTCCCGATTTATTTTCGATATCCTTATAAAAGGAGCACAAGTATGAGTAGAGAATTTGACAGCCATAATGACAGAGATGGTAACGAAACGAATATTTATCATAGATGTGAAAACAAATGTGAAAAAATAAACGGATGCTTTTGCTATACAGTTCCAGGCCCACAAGGTATCCCTGGAGAAAAAGGTGAAACTGGTGCAACAGGAGCAACAGGTGTTTCCGGTGTTCCTGGTATAACAACTTTAGCAGCAGGCTTGAATCTTGGCACAGCTATTACAGCTAATACTACTGTTACAGATACCTCACCGATACCACTGGCACAGTTTGGTGCAGCTATCGGAACAAGTATATCTTATACAGCCCCAAATATAACTGTTATTCCAGGAGTTTATTATTTCTCATGGAATGTTCTTGCTGAGTCAGGCACAACTGCTTCAGATATAGTTATTTCATTGGTTAATACAGCAGTACCAACTATTCCTCTTGCAACATCAGGTTTAGATCTTGTTGTAGAAGGAAATACAGCAGGTGGCTCAGTAAACGGTAGTGTTGTTTTGTTATTTACAGCAACTACTACATTGAATCTTATAAATACTTCAGGAACCGCTATTACAAACCTGTTTGCTGACGGAGATTTAACAAACAATTATTCAGCATCAATGACAATTCTTCGTCTTGCTTAAGCATAAAAAATAATATATGCCCTGATACAGATTAGTATCAGGGCAATTCTTATTGTGGATAATATCGCTCAAGCCAGCCAAGTTCTGTTCTGTCAGGATTTGACTGATACCAGCCTTCCTGATGGAGCTTGTTTAATCTCTGGAAGTATTCCTCATACATTTTTCCGACACGTTCAAGCGAATAATTACTTTCTGCCCATTTTCTGCAGTTTTCAGGCTTAATGTTTGAAATATTATTAACAGCCCAGCAGAATTCTTCAAAAACTCTGCAACGATACCCTGTAACACCGTGTAGTACAGTTTCAGGGAAGGCTCCCCAGTCTGATGTAATAACAGGAGTGCCACAAAGCTGTGCCTCAACATTAACCCCACCGAAAGGCTCAAGATAATATGTCGGCATAAGTACTGCCTTTGCATTTCCGAGAAGCTTTGCTCTTTCTTCAGCTTCAACAGCAGGGAAGTACTTTATATGTTTTTCATTGCCAAGATTCAGATATTCGTTTGGATTATCAAGTGAACCCTGACCGACGATATAAAGCTGATGTCCCGTTACCTTTGCAACATCTGAAGCAACCTGAACACCCTTTCTGTGAATTATCCTTCCAAAGTATAAAAGGTAATCTTGTTTTTCTTCCTGATATGGAAAATCCTCAAGGTCAAAATAATTAGGAATAACAGCGTCATACCATACCCCATCCTCAATACGATTGAGTCCATAGATATGATGCATCCAGGCGTAAGATTCAAAAACGCGGAAGGAATCTGCCATAATTCCGGTATAACCTATTCCAGGTTCAACAGTAAGAAGATGTACCTTACTTGCTATTTCGTAATTATCAAGTCCCATTGTGCATAGAAGAATATCATTATCGTTTCTTCTCTTAAGTATTTCTTCAATAGCATTCTTATTAAAAATCCGATGTGCATAGTCGTTTGATTCACTTTTGAAAAAGGTGGTTTTTCTGTCATATTCTCCATAGCACTGTTTAAGGACCTCCTGCGTGGAGATCGGTATGAATTCGTCACATTCGATGTCGGAACCTTCGACTCCATAGAAATATAATGTATGTCCGTAGCTTTTTATCATTCTTGCAAGTTTAATAATTTTTTGTGTGTATGCACAGGATGAGTTATGCTTTGTGGTTTCAAGATGTGCGAGCCCTAATAAGTGAAAAGTCAGTTTTGACATATAAACCCTCCCAACTATAAAATAAAGTCTTTTTTCATTATATGACTGAGAAGTTTTTTGTTGCAGATAACTAACTCTTCAATAGTCATTGACAGTTTAAGCATTGTGTGGTAATTTTAATTTATATGGAAAAGAGGGACATTATGAAAAATAAATTAGTATTTTTTGTAGTTATTTTTGCTATTATATTGACAGGATGTTCTGGTCCAAAAAATAAATCAGAGGATAATAACGAAAAAGCCGTTATGCTTAAGTATCTTTCTTTGAAATATAATCAGAGCTTTACTCTTGAAAGTTACAAATCGGGAAGACAACTAAACAAAACATCCTCGTATGCTTATGTAAAAGATAAAAATGGACGCAAGGTGAGTGTTAAAGCAGTAAATAGCGAAGATAAATACGGCGATAGTTATATAGGTGTATTAAAATCAGATCAAGCTAAAAAAACCTTATCAACCATGCTTCAGGATTTTTATACTGACTTTTCAATTAATGAAAATTTATATCAATGTGTTTATTATAATGAAGCAGATATAAATATATCAGTTGAGGACTATCTTGCTAATCAAAAGACTGGTATACGATTTATGATTTATATAAATTCTGATGATTCTATTGAAGATCAAAGAAGAAAAGTAAAAGATTTTTCGACAAAACTTAAGAATAACAATATTAAAATTGAAGCATTGTATTTTGCTTTTTTTGATGATTCTGTTGATGTGAAGAAAATCAAGGTCGACTATTCATATGAATTTGTTCTTGACG
>CALMXN010000022.1 GCA_937871145.1 uncultured Clostridia bacterium | reverse complement strand
AATCCCTTTAATACTCTTTATTTTTTCATAGACTGTTCTTATGCCTTCCTTATCAGGGACAATGAAATAAGAATTCTGCATAATTGTTCTGATTTCGGTTCTTAGTCCTTTTGGAATAACAGGAGCATTGTCATCATGGGTAAATTCATAATCCTTATAATCTTCCGGAACTGTGTCAATCTTTGAATTGATATGATCTGCACAACGTCTTGAGAATACAAGTGCCTCAAGAAGTGAGTTACTTGCAAGACGGTTGTTCCCGTGAACACCTGTGCATGAACATTCACCGCAGGCATAGACATTTTCCATACTTGTTTGGGCATTAGGGTCAACTTTTATTCCGCCCATAAGATAATGCTGACAAGGATATATAGGAATCATATCCTTCGACATATCAAAGCCCTGTTGCTTTAAGTTCTTGTAAATCATAGGGAAACGGTTCTTTAAGAATTCCTTATCCTTATGTGTGATATCAAGGAAGAATTCATCAGAGCCTGTCTTTTTGGTTTCTGCCCATATTGCATGTGAAACAACATCACGAGGAGCTAATTCTAATCTTTCATCATAATCTTTCATAAAGCGTTCGAGGTTGCAGTTTCTGAGGTATGCGCCCTCACCACGTACGGCTTCAGAAATAAGGAAGCACTCACGGGTTTCCTTATTATTAAAGGCGGTAGGATGGAACTGAATATAGCTTACGTTCTTTGTTGTAATTCCTAAATTGTAAGCATAAGTAATACCATCGCCTGTGGCTATCGCTGAATTTGTTGTATATTTATATACTCTTCCGATACCACCTGTTGCAAGAATGGTGAAATGTGAGTTATAATATATATGTTCAGAATTTTTTAGCACGTCGAAGCTGAAGCCTGTTTCAGTCTTTTTGATATCGCATACAATTGCGTTTTCAACTATATCAACATTAGGCAGCCTTTTTGCTGTTCTGATTAAGGTCGTAAGAATTTCAAAGCCTGTTGCATCAGCATTATGGAATATTCTCCTCATACCGTGTCCGCCCTCAAGCGTACGGTCATATTCGCCATCAGGCTTTTTATCGAATTCAACACCGAGGTTAATTATTTTTTCAAGATCGATTTTTGCTTCGTTTACTAATATATCAAGATTTATCGGATCATTTTCATTTCCACCAGCTATCAGCGTATCACGCTTATGATTCTCTGGTGAGTCACTCGGATTTTTATAAACGCCAGCAATTCCACCCTGTGCAAGTGCAGAATTACAAAGCTTAAGTTCTTTTTTTGTTAGTACAAGTATTTTAAGATCAGGTGAAAGATTTATCGCACCATAAAGCCCCGCGATACCACTTCCGACAATTACTACATCATAATTTTTAGTACTCATAGTTTACCAGCTCTCTGTATAATATAAGATAAGTATACTTATTTTATTGTATCATAATAATGTCAAAAAAACCATTATTAAATTTGTAGTTTTTCATCACATAACACAGTTGTTTTTTGGTGAAAAATTTGTTAAAATACTGACAAATAGTATTTTAAAAAGAAAGGGAAAATATGTTTGATACCATTGAAAATATACCAAAGGTAATTCTCATTTGTGTTGACACCGGCGAGTTTGACGCTGAAAAGTCGCTCGACGAGCTCGAGGAGCTTACTAAAACAGCTGGTGCTGAGGCTATTGCAAGAGTTATTCAGAAAAAGCCGACAAAAGATGTTGCTACCTGCGTGGGACCAGGAAAGCTTCAGGAGATTGCTACTCTTTGTCAGCAAGTTGAACCTGACCAGATTATTTTCGACCACGAGCTTACAGCTACGCAGATAAGAAATATTGAAGATGTTCTTAACGTTCATACCATTGACAGAACAATGCTTATTCTTGATATTTTTGCTCAGAGAGCTACCACAAAGGAAGGCCGCCTTCAGGTTGAGCTTGCACAGCAGAAATACAGACTCCCACGTCTTGCTGGAATGGGCATCAGCCTTTCCCGTCTTGGTGGTGGTATCGGAACAAGAGGTCCTGGTGAAACTAAGCTTGAAACAGACAAGCGTCACATAAGGACAAGGATTGAGAACCTTTCTGCTGAACTTAAGGAAATTGAAAAACGCCGTGAGCTTTCCCGCAGAAAAAGAAAAAAGGATAATGTTCTGGTTGCGGCTATTGTCGGATACACAAATGTCGGCAAATCAACACTTTTAAATACACTTACACAGGCTGGCGTTCTTGCTGAAAACAAGCTTTTTGCTACTCTTGAAACTACTTCAAGAGCACTTGAGTTCCCTGACGGAAGAAGCGTTATGCTTGTTGATACGGTAGGACTTATAAGACGTCTTCCCCACCATCTTGTTGAAGCGTTCAAGTCAACACTTGAAGAGGCTGCAAATGCTGATGTTATTCTTCATATATGTGATGCTTCTGCTGAAGATGTTGAAGAACAGGCAAAGGTTACCCTTGAATTACTTGCTGAACTTGGATGCAAGGATATTCCTACTATTACAGTGTTCAACAAATGTGATGTTGCTCCTTGCGTTAATGAACTTGAAGAAAGCGATAATGTTGTAAAAATCAGCGCAAAAAATTCAACGGGAATTGAAGGACTTTTAAATGCTGTTGTTAAAGCCCTCCCTCAAAGCTCATACAGAATGAAACTGCTATTCCCTTTTAACAAGGCGGGGCTTTTAAACATCATCAGGGTAGACGGAAAGATTTTTTCTGAAGAGTATACTTCTGACGGTATTGAAGTTGATGCACTTGTTGATGTAAAAATTTATCCTAAAGTTGAACCATACAAGAAAGCAAAATAAATATACTTTAAGTAATATTATCAGTTGGTATTTCTATTTGTAATATCAACTAATACAATTTCTGTGGAGGAATTATGAGTAATAAAAAATTAATGTTTGTTTTCAATCCGTATGCCGGCAAGGCACAGATAAAAAACCATCTTATGAAAATTATTGATATTTTTGTTAAGGGCGGTTATGAAACAACTGTTTTCCCAACGCAGGGAAAGCTTGACGCTTTCAATAAGGTAAAAGAAAAAGGCA
>CALMXN010000021.1 GCA_937871145.1 uncultured Clostridia bacterium | reverse complement strand
TATCGGTGAAAGCTAATATTATTTTGCTTTATTTAACATAAACAGACTGGAGTGGATACAATTGAAAAGTTACGAAAGTACGAGGATTAAAAATATTGCGTTGGCAGGGCACGGTGGCTCCGGAAAAACATCGCTTGTAGAAGCAATGCTTTTCAAAAGCGGAGTAACAGACAGACTTGGTAAAATTTCTGACGGCAACACAGTAAGCGATTTTAATTCTGAGGAAATTAAGCGTAAATCATCTATTTACACTTCCTTGTCTTATTATGAGAGAGATGATTTTAAAGTCAATCTTATAGATACCCCGGGCCTCTTTGATTATGCAGGCGGAATGGTTGAAGGTATTTTTGCAAGCGGATGCGTAATGATTACTGTTTCAGGTAAGTCAGGCGTCAAGGTAGGAACAGAAAAAGCATATGATTGTGCAACAAAATACAATAAGCCAAAGATGTTTGTTATAACAAAGCTTGATGATCCTAACGCTGATTTCTATAAGGTTCTTGCCGAACTTAAATCAGTCTTCGGACCAACAGTATGTCCTATTGTTGTACCACATATTGAAGACGGCAAGATAGTTTCATATGTAAATCTTATTGAAATGAAGGCTTATATATACAATGACAAGGGTGACGCTGTTGAAACTCAAATGCCTGAATCCGAATACAGACTTGAAGGACTTGTTGCTGCAATAAGTGAAGCTGTTGCAGAAACTGACGAAGAATTGTTTGAAAAGTTCTTTTCTGGTGAACAATTTACTCAGAAGGAATTAATCAAGGGTATTCATGCTGGAATGAACTCTGGCGTAATTACTCCTGTAACCTGTGTAAGCTCAGCAACACTTGTCGGTGTTGATATGCTTATGAAGGAAGTTACATTGCTGCTCCCTTCACCAACAGAGCACGATGTTCTTAAAGCAACAACCAAAAAAGGTGAAAGAGTTGACGTCAGCATAAGTGATACAGATCCTTTGTGTGCTTTTGTATTCAAGACAGTATCCGATCCGTATATAGGAAAAATGTCATTTATTAAGGTTGTTTCAGGAAAGCTTAAGGCTGGTGGAGATTATACGAACGCAACAACCGGCGAAATTGAAAAAATCGGCAAGCTATATATGCTTTGCGGTAAAAAGCAGGAAGAAGTAACATTTGCCGGTGCTGGTGAAATAGTTGTAGCAACAAAACTTTCTGTCAATACAAACGATACAATGTGCGATGCTTCAAGAATTCTTTCTATTGACAAAATGGGATTTCCGACACCTTGCTATAAGATGACTGCAAAATCAAAGGCACAGGGTGATGAAAGTAAGATTTCACAGGGTATACAGAAGATTCTTGATGAAGATAAAACCCTTTCATACAAGCAGGATGAAACAACTCACGAGCAGATTCTTGCAGGACTTGGTGAACAACACCTTAGCGCGGTTCTTGCAAAGCTTAAGAATGATTTTGGCGTTGATATTGATCTTGTTGTTCCAAAGATTGCTTATAAGGAAACCATCAGGAAGAAAGTTAAGGTTCAGGGAAGACATAAGAAACAATCAGGTGGTCACGGTCAGTACGGTGATGTATGGATTGAATTTGAACCTTGTGTAAGTGATGAGCTTGTATTTGAAGAAAGAGTATTCGGTGGTGCTGTCCCAAGGAACTTCTTCCCGGCAGTAGAAAAAGGACTTCAGGAATGTACAAGGAAGGGTGTTCTTGCAGGATTCCCTGTTGTAGGATTAAAGGCAATACTTGTTGATGGTTCATACCATCCGGTTGACTCATCTGAAATGGCATTCAAGATTGCTGCTTCAATTGCTTATAAGGAAGGCTTACGCCAGGCTGATCCGATACTTCTTGAACCTATCGGTGGACTTAATGTTATGGTTCCTGATGAAAATACAGGCGATATAATGGGCGACCTTAACAAGCC
>CALMXN010000020.1 GCA_937871145.1 uncultured Clostridia bacterium | reverse complement strand
TACTATTTTGCATAAGAACACTCCCTCCCGACAGCCACGCAATCTGACTGCCGAGAGGGGGTGTAATGGTTATATCTCATTCTCCTTGCCTTTAACTAGGGGCTTTGGCTCTGCTTGTGCCTTACCAACACTTTTAAGAGCCTTTATCTGCTCCAGTATCGACGGTTTCTTGTCCGTTTTAGGTGGTTCATGAGCTTTTGGCTTATCTTCAACAATATCAGCAGTATTATTTTTTCTTTCAGCTGCAATATCCGCATTCTGAATGGCATTACTGTCAATATTAAGAAGAGTGTTCAATTCAGCAAGTCTTGCAGTTTTAGTCATCAACTCCGCCTCCTGTGGAAAAGGCTTTCCCAGTTCTGATTTTGCAGTAGAAAGCTGTTCGTGGAGCGTTTCAAGCTGCGCCTTACTATTTTCAAGAAGCTTAGGAATGGAATCAAGAGCATTATTAACTCTAGTAATATTACCAAGTTCATCACGTCCAAGCGTCGCTGTATAAGTCATATCACGCTGTAATTCTAGATGATATTCATGAGCAAAGCTGTCATAGGAAAGAGCCATATCAAAGCCTTTATACGAACCAAGTTCAAGTGTCTCAGACGACTTTATATGCTTGCAGGCTTCAATAAGTGCAGCACCTGCGGTTTCCTTTTCAGTGCATTCTTTACCCAAAACAACCATAGATGAGAATTTGTCTGTAAGCTGTGAATTCGCTGATTTCAGATGGATACTGTCGCTTTCATAACCTTTTATACGAGTTTCAGTTTTGCGAATAGCTTCGGGGAAATGTTTTAAAACCTGATCCTCAAGGCGATACTGCTGATTTACATGATTCGCTTTTGATACCTTTAGCTTTGTTACAGCAACATCCAAGTCCATTTTTTCTTTTATCAGCGGATTTCCTGCACAAAGAGCCTTAACCTCAGCATAGGAAAGCGTGGCTTCATCGGCATCTTCGCATGAACGCACAGGCGATTTTGAGGACATAATCTGACTGATAAACCGTTGCTTATTTTCTATAGTTTGATACAGATAAGCATCAAAAGTTGCCTCAGTCATATAACGAAAAATTTCTACCCCACCATAATCTTTGTTTTCATTACCCTGTCGAATTATTCTTCCTTCACGCTGCTCAAGGTCAGAAGGACGCCAAGGGCAGTCAAGATGATGGAGTGCTATAAGCTTGTCCTGACAATTAGTGCCTGCGCCCATTTTTGCCGTTGAACCTAGTAAAATACGCACTTTTCCGCTTCTCACTTTTGCAAAAAGCTCCTTTTTCTTAACCTCAGTATCAGCATCATGAATATATGCGATTTCATTTTTGGGAACACCTTTTGCTATCAGCTTGTCACGAATATCATCATAAAGATTGAAAGTACCGTCAGTTTTCGGTGTCGAAAAGTCACAAAAAACGAGCTGTGTGGACTTCCTTGCAGTCGTTTCAGTATAAATCCTGTGAACATTTTCAAGGCATGCATTAACCTTTGTTCCAGGTTCATCGGGGAGAAGAGGATTCATCATTCTTTGGTCGAGTCCGATTTTACGTCCATCTGACGTAATCTTCAGCATGTTATCTTTTTCTGGTTCAACTGCCTTTTCGTGAACAAGCTTTGCTCTTTCAGAAAGCTCCGAAACCATTTCCTTCTGAAGTTCAGTAGGCTTCACAACAATATTATGAAAATGCGCTTCAGGAACAGGAAGATTAAGCATATCAGCCGTCTTTATATCAGCACAGTCACGAAACATATTCATTAGCTCAGGCAGATTATAAAACTTTGCAAACCTTGTTTTCGCCCTATATCCCGTACCCTCGGGTGCAAGCTCTATTGCCGTAACTGTTTCGCCAAAGTTCGCCGCCCAAGCGTCAAAATTCAGCATACTATTGCGTTTCAGAGTATCATTCTGCAAATATCTCATCATGGTGTAAAGTTCGGTCATGGAATTACTAACAGGCGTACCTGTTGCAAAAATCGTACCTTTTCCGCCTGTAAGCTCGTCAAGATACTGACATTTCATAAATAAATCCGACGATTTTTGTGCCTCTGTCTGCTGAATTCCTGCAACATTTCTCATTTTTGTATAGAGAAATAAATTCTTAAAATTATGTGCCTCATCAACAAACATCTTATCAATACCAAGCTCCTCAAAGGTTACTACATCATCACGCTTTTTACCCTCGGTAAGCTGTTTCAGCTTTGTTTCAAGAGAACGCTTTGTCTTTTCAAGCTGTTTTACAGAAAAATTCTGCCCAGCCTGTTTTCCAAGAGAAGCGATACCCTCAGTGACTTCATTAATTTGTGCCCTTATCATTTTCTCCTGACGTTCGGCAGAAACAGGGATTTTTTCAAGCTGAGAATGACCGATAATAACTGCATCATAATCGCCTGTGGCTATCTTTGCACAAAGTCTGCGGCGGTTTTTTGCTTCAAAATCCTTTTTTGTGGCAACAAGAATATTTGCAGACGGATAAAGCCTCAAAAACTCTGCTCCCATCTGTTCTGTAAGATGATTAGGCACAACAAAAAGCGACTTGTTACATAATCCAAGGCGTTTGCTTTCCATAGCCGAAGCTACCATTTCATAGGTCTTCCCTGCACCTACCTGATGTGCAAGCAAGGTATTTCCACCATAAAGCGTGTGTGCAATTGCATTAAGCTGATGAGGGCGGAGCTTTATTTCAGGGTTCATTCCCACAAAATTAATATGAGAGCCGTCATATTCTCTCGGTCTGGTGCTGTTAAAAAGCACATTATACTTCTCAACAAGCTGCTGCCGTCTGTCAGGGTCTTTGAAAATCCAGTCCTTGAAAGCATTTTTAAGAGCCTCCTGTTTTTCCTGTGCAAGCATAGTTTCTTTCTTGTTAAGAACAGAAGTTACTTTTCCGTCAGGCTGTTCAACTCTGTCATAAACACGAGCATCACGAAGATTAAGAGTATCCTCAAGAATAGAATAAGCATTTTTTCTTGATGTTCCGAAGGTCA
>CALMXN010000019.1 GCA_937871145.1 uncultured Clostridia bacterium | reverse complement strand
TTCTGCACTTCGATAATGCTATTGAGTGACGGTCGCTCAATCAACCAGTATAGTTTATCTGTCATTACTGGTTTTGAACGTGGTTGATTTCGTGCTCCGACCTTTTTATACTATTTCTTACTACTGATTTTCATTTGCGAAGGGGTACGGGGGCGACCGCAAAGCCACCGCAGATATTGCTCTATTGTATATAGGGGCTTTGACCCTACCGAAATTTATTGTAATTTATACTTTATCTTAACCCCAGTAACTTCTTTTCTCCAGTGAAAAGAAGTTACCAAGAAACACCGTTCTGCCGAAAGCTTCTGCCGTTCTTTCACCGCATAACAATTTTTCTCTTCAAGAAAAATCAGTATGCTAAACAGTAACTCTTTTATTTAGTTTATCTTTTATCCTTCGTTTCGGTACTTTGCAACTTCTGTGTGACGGGCTTCAGCAAACGCTATGGCTTGGCTAAGTCGCTCACTTTTGCGTTCTTCACCTGTTTATGCTTCCGCCCTTTTGATAATTTGATAATCTGTAAGTCAAAAATCAACAGAAATTGTCTACTCATTAATATACATATTTGTCTTACGTTCAGTTTCAAGAGTTGACGAAGGCCCATGCCCTGGGTAAACTATATAATCACCGTCGAGACATGCAAGTTTTTTCACAGATGCAAGAATATCGGTGTAGCTTCCCCCTGGGAAATCTGTTCTTCCCACTTCCCCAGCAAAAAGGGTGTCGCCTGAAAAAATCTTATCTTTACAGATATAGCATACTCCGCCCTGTGTGTGACCTTTTGTGTGCATAACCTTAAATTCAAGGTTATCCTGCTTGATAACCTCACCGTCTTCTATAGTTTTTGCCTGACCTGAAAAAGAAATAAAGGTATAACCAGGGATTGTATACGCAAGGTTTTCTCTTGCACTTCTGAGCATTGGCTCATCATTCTTATGAATGAAAACTTCTGCTCCTGTTTTCTTGGCAACTTCCTCAACGGCATTGATATGGTCAAAATGCCCGTGAGTAAGGAGAATTTTTTTAAGAGCAAGTGAATTACTGTTAAGATAATCGAGAATTTTTTCAGCATCATCACCACAGTCAATAGCAATGGCATTTCCATTGCCAATGTCAATTATATAACAATTTTCCTCAAGGAAACCTGTTGGTATGGTTTTTACTTTCATATAATCTCCTGAAATTTTATTTTCCACTTCTGTCAACGGAGATTACTCCGCTTATTTTTCTGAGTCTGGTTATTATATTATTGAGCTGGTCTGCTCCCGCAATACCTATTGTGAGAACAATGTTGGCATTACCGTTTTTAAGTTCTCTTGCGCTCATCTCGTGAATAGGAATCTTTGATTCAGCAAGTGCCATTGACACATCGGCAAGAAGGCTGTTGCGGTTATTTGAAACAATGTCAACTGTTGCTTTATAGTTTGTATTTCTGTTATTTGACCACTGAACTTCAACCCAGCGTGATTCGTTTTCAGAAGCCTTGTTTCTTGATTTATAATTGATACAATCCTTTTTATGGATTGAAACACCGTGGCCACGTGTAATAAATCCGATTATATCATCACCAGGCAATGGTGAACAGCACTGTGAGAATTTTATCAGACAGTTATCAAGGTCATCAACGATAATTCCCGACTTCTGTGTTTCAGTTGCTACAACCTTTTCAACTGTTATCTCAGGAGTATCGTGAGATACATATTTTTTATTGTAGTCATCCTTTAGACGTTGAATAAATCTTGATAGAATTACTCCACCATAACCTATTGCTGCATAGAAATCATCAAGAGTCTGACAGTTATGACGCTTTAAATCTTCCTTCAGGAATTCCTCAAGCTCATCTTCAGGAACACGGATGAGATTACGCTTGAATTCCTTTTCAAGCTCTGCTTTACCGTTTTCAATATTTTCCTCACGACGCTCCTTCTTGAACCATGAACGTATCTTTGATTTAGCTTCGTTAGTACGGCAGATATTGAGCCAGTTTCGGTTTGGTCCGTGGCCTGGTGCATTTGTTGTCATAATCTCAACAATTTCACCAGTAGAAAGCTTATAGTCAAGTGGCACAAGCCTTTTATCAACCTTTGCCCCTGTCATCTTGTGGCCGACCTGTGTATGAATTGCATAGGCAAAGTCAATGACTGTCGAACCGATTGGCAAGGATATCATATCGCCCTTTGGCGTAAATGAAAAGACTTCTTCCGGGGCGAGGTCGGTCTTGATTGTTCTTACGATTTCTTCAACATCGTCAGCTTCCTGTTGGGCTTCGATAATCTGACGGATCCACGCAAGACGTTCTTCAAACTTGTCCTTACCCTGAATTCCCTCTTTATACTTCCAATGGGCAGCAATTCCGTATTCAGCGGTATAGTTCATTTCCCATGTTCTAATCTGAACCTCAAAAGGAATTCCCTCACGTCCGATAACAGTTGTGTGCAATGACTGATAGCCGTTTGGCTTTGGTGTGGAAATATAGTCCTTGAATCTGTTCGGGATAGGCTTGAACATATCGTGAATTATACCAAGGACATTATAGCATTCGGTTACTGTTGTTACGATAATTCTGACAGCATATTTATCATAAATCTGGTCATATTGCTTCCCGCTCATATAGACCTTTTTGTAAATTCCATAAAGGCTTTTTACACGTCCGTCAATCTGTGGCATTATTTCAAAATACTGCTCAAGACGTTTTTCAATACGCTCTTTTATGGTATCAATAAAGGCCTCACGTTCTGCCTTTGTTTTTTCGAGAGCCTGTTCAATTTCAGAACAGGCAAAAGGGTCAAGATAGTGGAAGGCTATATCTTCTATTTCTTCCTTAACAGCACGGATACCAAGTCTGTGTGCAATAGGAGCATAAATATACATTGTTTCAAGTGCTGTCGCACGACGTTTTTCTTCACTTCTGTGGTGAAGTGTTCTCATATTGTGAAGCCGGTCGCAGAGTTTAATAATAATAACTCTTATATCCTGTGACATTGCAAGAAGAATTTTTCTCACATTCTCGGCCTGTTGCTCTTCACGGGTGAATAATGGGATTTTTCCAAGCTTTGTAACACCATCAACGAGCATTGAAACATCCTGACCGAATTGCTTTTTGATATCCTCAAGAGAGCAGCTTGTATCTTCCACAACATCATGGAGAAGGGCTGCACATATTGTATCGGTATCCATTCCAAGTTCCAAAAGGATAAAAGCAACAGCAACAGGGTGAGTTATATATGGTTCACCTGAATCACGCTTCTGT
>CALMXN010000018.1 GCA_937871145.1 uncultured Clostridia bacterium | reverse complement strand
AGGTACATTAATTTATTCAATTTTTATTGCAGATGGCTTTTTTGATGTTTCTATCAAAACCTTTGAAGTAACAACAAAACTTATGTCACAAAAGCTTGGTGAAAATGCTGCTATAATGATTTTTCTTGCATTCCTTGGTGCGCTGGTCGTGGTTATTACAAAAGCAGGTGGGTCAAAAGCTTATGGTGATTGGGCTTCAAGTAAAATTAAATCACGAAGAAGTGCATTGCTTGCTACATCGGCATTAGGCACAGTTATTTTTATTGATGATTACTTTAACTGCCTTACAATAGGCACTGTTATGAAGCCTGTAACTGATAAATACAAAATATCTCACGCAAAGCTTGCTTATATTATTGACTCAACAGCAGCACCAATATGTATTATTGCTCCTGTGTCATCATGGGCAGCATCTGTTATATCATATATGAGCGGAACCGGTCTTGACGGAATGAATGCTTTTATTCAGACAATCCCTTTAAACCTTTATGCTATTCTTACAATTGTTATGGTGATTGTGCTTTCGATAACTGATTTTGATTTCGGACCAATGAGGAAATATGAAAAAGCCGCTATGGAATCAGATAACCTTAATTCTTCTGTTTCTCAGGAATCTGAATCTGATGATGAGTTATCAAAGCTTAAAATTTCTGACAAAGGAAAAGTTTTGGATTTAATAATCCCTATAACAATACTTATAATTACTTCAATTTTCTCTATGCTTTATATCGGAGGATATTTTGAGGGTAATAAGTCAATAGCGCAGGCTTTCGGCGACACTGAAGCAGGAATATCTCTCGCAATCAGTGGATTTATTACGCTTATTGCGACAATGATTTTATTTGTGCCAAGAAAGATAATTTCTTTTAAAGAGTTTATGGCGTGCATTACAACGGGTGTAAAATCAATGGTAGGCGTGTATATCATACTGACACTTGCCTGGACAATAAGTGGTGTATGCCGTGATTTACTCGACACAGGAATATATGTAGGTGACCTTGTTGCAAACTCAAATATGCCTGTTCAGCTTATTCCATTCATTGTATTCATTGTTGCAGGCTTCCTTTCATTCAGTATGGGAACTTCGTGGGGAACATTTGGAATACTTATCCCTATTGTAGCTACATTATGTCAGAGCGTTGCGCCAGATCTGACTATAATAGCAATTGCGGCAACATTATCAGGTTCAGTATTCGGCGATCATTGCTCACCTATTTCAGACACTACAATACTTTCATCAACGGGAGCATCCTGTAACCATATTGACCACGTATCAAGCCAGATGATATATGCACTTGTTGTAGCTGGGTGTTCTGCTATCGGTTATATTGTCGCTGGATATACTGCAAGCACTATTATTACTGTCACAGTATCAATCATTTTGCTTTCTATTACATTACTTCTCTTTAAATTCATAGAAAACAGAAAAGATAAAAAAGCAAAAAGCTGACTTATATAGTCAGCTTTTTTTATTGCTCAAAACTCAGGCATTCGGTTTCTGTATAATAATTTGCATTTGTTGCTGAGCCAACTTCAATGCTGCTTAGACTGCATGCTCCACCAGAATTATGATTGCAGGTATTTGCTGAACATAAAATATAATTTGCTTCACCTCTCATTGAAGTAAAATTAGCAAGATTACTATAAGCAGAACTGTTCAGAAAACTCCCGCAGCAGGTTTCACATTCTGATGTTGCACCCTTTCCACCAATATTAAGTCCCGCTGCATAACAGGTACCACTTTTATTATTTGCACATGATGAAACACTACAACTTATATATGACATTATTACACCTCCTGATTTTTAAAAATATCTGTCGAGAAGTCCTTTGAATGCGCACCCGTGTCGGGCTTCATCCTTTGCCATCTCGTGAACTGTATCGTGTATTGCATCAAGATTTTGCTGTTTTGCAATAGTTGCAAGCTTCTTCTTTCCCTCACAGGCACCATATTCTGCATCTACTCTTGCCTTAAGGTTTTCTTTTGTTGAAGGTTTTACAACTTCTCCAAGCAATTCAGCAAACTTTGAAGCGTGGTCAGCCTCTTCATAAGCTATACGCTTATATGCTTCTGCAACTTCTGGATAGCCTTCTCTGTCTGCTTGTCTGCTCATTGCAAGATACATTCCAACCTCTGTACATTCGCCAACAAAGTTAGCTCTTAAATCCTCTATTATATCCTTGCCAACGTCTGCTGCTACGCCAATAAAATGCTCATCTGCCCATTGCATTACATCATCTGATGAGTTAAATTTATTTGATGGTGCACTACATATAGGACATTTTTCCGGCGGCGTGTCACCTTCGTGAACATAACCACATACAGAACAAATTCACTTCATAAAATCTCCCCTTTCTGATTAATAATAATATTATCCTATAATGGTATAATTATTCTTAAAAAAACAAAAGAGGAAGGTTAAACCTTCCTCTTAATTATTCTGCATCTTCACTTTTCATTGTCATATCGTATACAAGCCAGTTATTATCCTTTTTTGCAAATACAAAAGTATAGTCACATTTTTTATGTGAGGTTACTCCAGCCTGAATTCTGTAGATATAATGGTCAAATGTAATTCTGTAAGAGAAACAATCCTCTGAATACTTTATAAAGTCCATTGTCTTCATATTCTTGAATTCATACTTATCGTGAGGCGTATACCAGTAGGTTTCCATACCTTTAATAGTCTTATATATTGGACTTGTCGATGAAATATATTTACCCACTTCGTTAAACTTTCCATCGTTTGTTACGTATTTACCGAATGATAAAGCAACATTTTTTATAAGTTTATCATACTTTGCAGCTTCAGTATCTGAACCTTTAGGAACCACATTATATTCTGATAGCTTATCTTCTTTATTTACAATAAGCTCATTTCCATTTGCACCAGTAGCCTTTATTGTTCCTTCTTTTAATAATCCAGTGATTTCGTATCTTACCATTGAAGGCTTTTTAATTTCGTCAGGAACAAATTCAAGAGCCTCTATTTTAATGTCCTTCTTTGTAATATACTTATCAGATACAGGCTTGCCGTTAAGGGTAATCTTTGCATCTGAAGGAGCCTGTATTACAACTTTGTTGTTAGGCTTACTGCTTGCGGCTATCTTATCAACCTTATATGTTGCAATACCAAACTTACTCTTTTTTGAATTTTTAGTTATAGTTACAGAAATAAGGTCTTTTTTATCTGATTTGATATTGTATAAATAAATATCATCATCAGGTACAGCCTGACGTGAGAATGTTATCTTTCCATTTCCGACATTTTTATTAAGGTTTTCTTTAAAGTCTTCAACTGTTTCAAACTCACTAATACTTAAATCAGAACTATCTAATATTCTCTTAAAGTCCTTTTTGTTGATTTCATTCACAATAGGCTTTAAAAGATTTGTCGGAACTGTTTTCTCATAAGAAGACAATACATTCCACAAAATAATATAGCCAATAATGATAGCTAAAATCAGCGTCCCGAAAAAAATAATATATGCTTTAAAGAAAGATGATTTCTTTTGTCTAACTCCACTACGTATTTTCATCAATTATCTCCCTTTACAAGTATAGCAGTAGGCATTTTTCGAGTTCCATACAAAGAAGAACAGCTTGTGATTATCTCGTCTTTATAAACCATATGTGAAGATGTTCCACCGTCGAGGTTATAGGCATTTATTGCCTCAAACTTCAGCATTTCCTGAATAAGATCCCCATATGTAGCACCGATACTGTCTGACTGACGGCCATCGATTACAAGCAATAATACTGAACCGTCAGCACGCTGTCCGATGGCTGTACGAGGATTCCATCCACCAGCTGTTCCGGATATTTCGGAAGGATTACCATTGACAATAAGTGTAGGGCCGAACGATACAGCGTCCCTGATGCCTTTATCCATAGCCTGCTTACCTGTCATTTTACCAACGTTAAGCTTACCCTCTTTATCAAATCCACACATATCATATGTTGAATTCAATCCGCCGTATTTTAATTTTCCTTCAGTAATTACTATTCCAAGAGGAACTCCACCCTTGCCAACTCCGCCTGGATCATCAAAACCACCAGCATTGATACCAGCAATACAGTTTTTTTCCTTAACCATCTGTGTTACTGTCATTCCGCTTTTTTCCTTATCAAACTCAGGGATAGTTCCGACAAAGACCTTTGATGGATCATTGACAATGAGCATAATACCCTTATATTTTTTTGCAGATATTTTTACAACCTCAACCTTATTCTTATCGAACTGAGGATTAGTTTTGGTGTTAACCTGGATAAGTTCAGTGTTGGTTTGTTCATCTGATGGCTTAACGGTATTGTTATTCTGAATTTTCTTAATTTCAGCATCACTGAAATACCATGTTGCAAGGAATTTTGCCGCACTGGTTTCCATTACAGAAGTAACAAATAAATCTCTCGCATGAGATGATGGTCCATAATTAATGATTGTAACAGCACCAAGTATTCCACTAACAAGAACAGCGATAGTAGTAAAAAGGCACAATAGGCATCTTAAAGCTATTTTCTTAACGCCAAGTAGCTTTTTCTTTATTGTATCAGTATCATTCTTTGAATCAGAAGCTTTTTTCTGAGAAGTCAAGGTTTGGTTGTTGCGCTGAGTTTGTTTTATCGGTGCTGTCACATCAGTGTCTTCTTCACTCTCTTTTACAGGTGTTGAAACACTTGTGTGACTTTCCGAACTTATTGTTGGAGAAATCAACTCGCTTTGACTCTGCAATCTGTCAATTTCAGCCATATCAGATTCGTATGCCTCTTCAGAAATGTTTAAGACAAATTGCTTCTTGGAACCGATATTTTCTATGTCTTTACCCATGCTGTCCCTCCGTCTTGCTGTGCTTTTTAAATACCCATTCTCTCTGAACATGAAAACTAATAAAATAAAGTATAGTATCAACGATTATTTTAATTAAGGTAACATAAATGTTCCTTATATGAATTTTTTTGAGTATGTAATTTACACTTGCAAAAGATATAGTAGTCTGAATTGCACAAAGAATATAGTATCTTACCACAGTCTTACCCATAGCTTCATTTGACTTAAAAACTTTTTTGTGATTCAGAGTGAAGTTAACAAACGATGAAACCAATCTTGCGCCAAATGTTGCGATAAAAGTCGTTAGCGTTTTATTATAATCATTTTTTAGCAACCAAAATAATAAAGAGAATAACGTAATATCAACAACAAAGGAAAAAATTGAAGTAAACAGAAATTTTAAAATGAGCGAATAGATCCTGAAAGAATCTTTTACAGGATTAAAATGAGATGTCTTATTCTCTTCTATGTATACTGTAGATATTTTAACTTCCTTAAATGATATTGACTGAGTTTTCATTTCAAGCAGCATATTTGTTTCATACTCAAATCTTTCACCGTCGACCTTCAGAAAATCCTCAAGAAATTCTGTTGGTATTGCCCGGAGACCGGTCTGTGTATCGGTAATTTTCAACCCAACGGCAGCCTTGAAAACAAATGATGTTATTCTGTTCCCATATCTGCTCTTTTTAGGGACATCATTCTGAGAAAAATCCCTTGAGCCTAATACTATTGTATGAGGATTTGCAAGCATTTCATCACTACAATGATAAATATCATCAGGTCTGTGCTGGTTATCGCCGTCGACCGTGATAACACCAGCCTTGCCTTTTCTATTCTCTAGA
>CALMXN010000017.1 GCA_937871145.1 uncultured Clostridia bacterium | reverse complement strand
ATAAACCCTTTTTCAAAGTCAGTGTGGATTTTTCCTGCAGCCTGTGGAGCTTTTGTGCCTTTGGTAATTGTCCAAGCACGAACTTCCTGAACACCGGCTGTGAGATATGAGATAAGTCCAAGCAGTGCATAGCCTTCTTTTATAATTCTGTTAAGACCTGAAATATTCAGTCCAAGTTCAGATAAGAACATTTCCTTATCCTCGTCATCCATATCAGAAATTTCAGCTTCAATCTGAGCACAAATAGGGAGAACTCCAGCGTGTTCAGCCTTTGCTATTTCACAAACTGTCTTGTAATGCTTGTTTGTTTCAATATTATTCTTAAAATCATTTTCACAAAGGTTAGAAGCATAAATTACAGGCTTGTTTGATAAAAGTGGAGTTGTCTTGATAATTTCTCTTTCATCATCAGTATATTCAAAGCTTCTTGCCGGCTTTCCTTCTTCAAGGTGAGTTTTTAGTTTTTCAAGGAATTCAACCTCAGCAAGAAATTTTTTGTCGCCTTTAGCAAGCTTCCTGCTCCTGTCAATTCTTCTGTCGAGAAGCTCAATATCTGAAAAGATAAGTTCAAGATTGATTGTTTCTATATCTCTTGCAGGATTTATCTCACCGTCAACGTGGATAATATCGATATCCTCAAAGCAACGTACAACATGAACGATTGCGTCAACCTCACGGATATTGGCAAGGAATTTATTGCCCAAGCCTTCACCCTTTGAAGCACCCTTTACAAGTCCTGCAATGTCAACAAATTCAAGATTCGCAGGTGTGAATTTTTCAGGGTTATACATTTTAGCAAGCTCATTAAGTCTTTCATCAGGAACAGATACTACACCAACATTAGGCTCAATAGTGCAGAACGGATAGTTTGCTGACTGTGCTCCTGCATTTGTAAGAGCGTTGAAAAGTGTACTCTTTCCCACGTTAGGAAGTCCAACCATACCAAGTTTCATTATATATAAATCCTTTCAAAATAAATTGCAAATTAAAACGGAATACCTTCCGAATAATCGTCCTCGTCATCGTCACTGTCTGACATATTCTTTGCCAAACAATCATTGTTGTCATTGCCGTTGTTGTTACCATTTTTGTTTCCGTTATTATTTCCGACATACAATCCTTTTTTGATTGGTGCAAAAGCAAATCCGACAACGACACCTATAAAAAAGAATAAAGCAGATGTAAGAATAGCAGTTGACTTTTTCATAAAATTACATCCTTTCTTATAAAAGCAATATAAATATAATACCATATTATTAATCAATTCACAATACTAAATAATATCTTTTGCCCCATAAACTAAAGTGTAAAGAGTATCCTTGATATCGTGAGATTCATCATTTTCAAAATGAATTCCGCGTTAACTGATAATTCTTTCTTTCCATTATTCGATTGATTTTAATGACTCAACCATATCAACCTTCTTGAGCTTGAAATGTAAAATAAAATTGACAATAAAGGTAAATGCAAGAGTCAGCGCCCCAGAATAAACAAAGCTTTGCCATTTGATTATTCTGTTGAACATTACAATATCAACTTCGGCTGTTATAATAACAAACCTGTGGAGGAATATCCCGAGAATAAGACCAAGTATCATACCTATTATCGATGAAACTGTATTCTCACGATTAATGTAATTGGAAATTTCCTTGTCGTAGAAGCCCAGTACCTTTATTGTCGCAAGCTCTCTTGCACGTTCAGTAATGTTGATATTTGAAAGATTGTATAAAACTATGAATGCGAGTGCTCCTGCACATATAATCAGGACAAGCACAATTGAATTAAGACTATTTGTCATAGTGAAAAACGTTTTGCCCGATGCTGATGAGAACTGTATGCCAAGAATATCATCATTTTTGAGTATTGATGATGATAAAGCATCTTCATTATCAGCTGTTGCATCCTTCATATTGAAAACAATAGAATTATACTTTGGCCCTGAGCCATATAACGAGTTGTAGAGCTTTGGTGTCATATAAATATAGTGAAGTGTATAGTTTTCATTTATTCCTGTTACCTTGACTTTTTCAGGCTGATGGTCAAGATTCTGTATGGTAACAGTATCTCCAACCTTTATGTCAAGGAGCTTTGCAAGCTTTTCGTTTATAATTATACCGCTGTCATCTAGCTTAAGCTTTTTGCCTGAAACTCTTTCCTGAAGATGAATGTACTTTTCCATCTCACCTGCATTTTCAGGAATAAGAAGATTTACATTTCTTGTTCCCTTCTTAAAGTAAAGGTCAAAGTTTGCCTGATAAGCCTGCATATTATCGTTTATTAGATCATTGTTGAATAGCTGTTGTGTCTTGTTTATATCGCTATCTGCTTTAACGGCAGCCATTCCGTCAAACACAAATACAGAATCAAACTGTTTTACAGCTATAGAAGCTATCGAGTTGTTCACTCCAAAGCCTGCAAGCATAAGCGCTGTGCAACCAGCAATTCCGATAACAGCCATAAAAAATCTTCTCTTGTATCTGAAAAGATTTCTGAAGGTAACCTTTCTTAAAAAGCTGAATTTGTTCCATATTATCGGGAAGCGTTCAAGCAGAACTCTCTTTCCATTCGGCGGGGATTTCGGTCGCATTATCTGGGCTGGGTTTGATTTAAGCTCACTAAGACAAGCATACAGCACAACAAATACAACGCATATAAGTGAAACAAGATATGTTATGATAGCATAATCCCACTTGAAAGGCATAACAAAGCCAGGAATGTTATACAGCATTTTATAGCTCTTGAAGATAATAGCCGGCAGTGTCTTAAAGCCAAGCAACATTCCGAAAAAACATCCGAGTGTAGTAGCCGTCACTCCATAAATAAGGAATTTTGATGCAATAGCCGACTTGCTGTAACCTAGAGCCTTAAGTGTGCCAATCTGCGTTCTGTTTTCCTCAACCATTCTTGTCATTGTTGTGAGGCATACAAGTGCTGCCACAAGAATAAAGAAGAAAGGGAAGACCTTTGAAACTGAGTCGACCTTTTCACTGTCGCTTGAAAAGTTTGCATAATCCTCATTAGAGTTCCTGTCAAAGGAATACACAACAGGTTTCTTGAAGTTTTCAATCTGTGCCTGAGCGGATTTTATCTGTTGTTCATAACCCGCAATTTCCTTTTCAGTTTCTGTCTTTGAAGGAAGAGTATTGGTCTCAATCATGTGAATTTTGTTCTTTGCAAGAGTAATTTTATTCTGTGTCTGAACAATTATAGCTTTCGTAAGGTTTTTCGTTGAATCGCCTGCAGCATCCTGACTGTCATATTCAAGCTTAAGCTGTTTTACTGTCGCTTCACCCTTTTTGATATCATTTACAAGTGTATTATAGTCAGCAGAAGCAAGGTATTTTGCTCCCTCAAGCTCGCTTTTTGCTTTTTCAAGATTTCTCTGGGCCTCGGCTTTAAGCTTATCATATCTTACATTAACGCTTTTTGATAAAGCGTCTTTTATTTGCGGAACATACTTTTCAAGTTTCTCCTTGTATTCATCTGAAAAAGGGTCAACATTATCAAGCCCTTTGATAGTTGCAAAAAGCTCAGTATAATAAGGCAAGTTGAAATCTTCCTCTGGGAGAAGTACATAGCTTTCTATCTTACCATTGCCTATTTTTGTCTGACCTCTCTTATATCCGATATAAGAAGGTGAACTTATTATTCCAACAATTTTATATTTGTCAGTCTTGAGGTAGTTGCTCATAGGCTTTGTTTCGTCAGGGGCAGTGAATGTTATATAGTTACCGACTTTAAAGCTTTCAGGGGAAGTCATTTTCAATTCGATAGCACATTCACCTGATTTTTCAGGCATTCTACCTTTAAGCACAACAGGACGGTTTATATTATAAATATCATCGTTCTCAATCCTTTTGTTGTAGGAAATCGCCTTTAAAACAAGGCTTTCGCCGTCTGCCTGAACAAAAAGGTCCTGTGTATAGCTTGGCATAACTCCCGTTACACCATCAACCTCATTAACAGCGGAAACATCATCTGCTGAAATACCAAGGGTTGTCATAAGCTTAAGATCCATCAGATTCTGGTCTTCAAAATAATTCAAGGCAGTTTTTTTCATATCAGGGCTTGTAGCTTTAAGTCCGACAAGGAAACCTGCTCCAAGAGCCACAATAGCAAAGATTGAAAGAAATCTGCTCAGCGAAAAGCGTATTTCTCTGAATGTATCCTTTTTTAAAGCATTTTTAAAAAGCATCTATATCTCCTTACCATTCGATAGTACTTACATCAGCAGGGTTTTCATTGATTTTAACAGACGCAACCTTGCTGTTTTTAATTTTGATAATTCGGTCTGCCATTGGAGATATAGCTGAATTATGAGTAATAACAATTACAGTAATACCATTATTTCTGCAGGTATCCTGAAGAAGCTTCAATACATGCTTACCTGTATTGTAATCCAACGCTCCGGTAGGTTCATCACACAGTAAAAGCTTTGGCTTTTTTGCAAGAGCTCTTGCGATAGAAACCCTCTGCTGTTCACCGCCCGAAAGCTGTGAAGGGAAGTTGTCCATTCTCTCTTCAAGCCCTACTTCTTTAAGTATCGTTTCTGCATTGATAGCGTCTTTGCTTATCTGTGTAGCAAGCTCAACATTTTCCTTTGCAGTAAGATTAGGAACTAAATTATAAAACTGAAAAACAAATCCTATATCAAATCTTCTGAAGGAAGTGAGCTGTTTCGGGGTGTATTTTGCAATATCCTTCCCGTCAACGATAATTTCCCCTTCGTCACAGGTATCCATGCCACCGAGCATATTTAAAATAGTCGTTTTGCCGGCACCACTTTCGCCGACAATAACAACAAATTCACCTTTATTTACGTCAAAATCAATACCATCAGAAGCGTTGATTGTTATTTCACCCATTTTATATCTTTTATAGACTTTATTAAACTGTACAAAGGATTTCATCGTATTCCTCCTGCTATTATTAATGAGATAATTATACACTATTTTACCGATTTCAGCAATTAATTTATTAAAGCTATTGACAAAGCTGAAACTATGTGATACTGTATATATATAGTATATACAGTATTTTGGAAAGAAGGTGCGGGATGAAGATTGACATCAGATACAACTGTGATAAGCCAATGTATGAGCAGATAAAAGACGGAATAAAACAAGCTATTTATAGTGGGCAGTTGAAGAACAATGATGTGCTTCCTTCTGTCAGACAGCTTGCAAAGGATTTAAATGTCAGTATGATAACAACCAAGAGGGCTTATACCGACCTTGAATATGAAGGTTTCACTTACACCATATCAGGTAAAGGAACTTTTATTAAAATAGATAACATCAACGAAATTCAGACTGCAAGACAAAATGAGCTTATAAGTGAATTTGAATCTGTGACTGAAAAAATGAAGAAGTCAGATGTTAAAAAGACTATTCTTAATAAAATAATTGATAAGGTTTATGGAGGAAATGACAATGAATAATAATGCACTTGAAATAAATAATCTTACAAAATCATTTAAGGATTTCACCTTGAATGATGTAACATTCTCCGTACCAAAAGGTACTGTTATGGGCCTTATCGGTCAGAACGGTGCAGGTAAAACAACAATAATCAAGCTTATCATGAACATTATTGGTAAGGATTCAGGTAACGTTAGAATCTTTGACATGGACAATGTTGAAAATGAAGTTGAAGCCAAGAATAAAATCGGTTATGTTGCTGATGAAGATTATCTGTATGTGAATTCAAACCTTGCAAAGAGCAGCAAGGCTTTTAAGGAAATGTTTGAAAAATGGAGTGACGAGATTTTTGACAGGTATGTTAAAAAGTTTGATCTGCCACTCAAGAAGAAATTCTATGAGTTTTCAAAAGGTATGAAAACAAAAGCAATGCTTGCACTCACTCTTGCGCATCAACCTGATTTTTTAATTCTTGATGAACCTACTGCTGGTCTTGACCCTGTTGCAAGAATTGAAGTACTCGATATTCTTCGCGACTTTGTTTCAGACGGTGAAAAAGCAGTTTTATTCTCAACTCATCTTACAAGTGATCTTGATAAGATAGCAGATTATATTACACTCATAATTGACGGAAATATAAAGGAATCAATGTCGATTGATTCTGTTGAAGAAAAATATGCTGTTATTTCAGGAAGTAATGAAAGCTTTGATAATAAGAAAGATAAGTACATTGGAATAAGAAAAGGCGAAAGCAGTTCTGAGGCTCTCATTTTAAGAAAAGATTCAAATGATTTTGACAATGTTACCGTAAGCATACCAAATATTGAACAGCTTTTGACTTTCAATATTTGGGGTAAAGATGCTTAATATTTGACAATATTTGTGGGAGAGGTTATAATGTACAAAGATAAAGCTATAAAAAGAATTGCAAAATCACAGCGATATCTTATTGATGGTGACAGAAAATTCAGGTTTGAATATATATATCTTCTGGCACTGTTGCTTTTTGCTGTTTTTATAATTATTTTTGGATTCAGTAATTCAAAAGATGACGACAGAGGACATTATCTCCTTATGTCGCAGAATGCTGTGTTTATGACAATTGCATATTATTCAGTTTCAATGCTGAATGGTTTTTCAACAAACTTCAAGCAAAGGAACGCTGTAAAAGGATCATCTTCATTAAATGATATGTTTGCACAGTTTCCTGTTACAAAAATTCAGTGTATGAAGTATTCGTTTAATAAATGGGCAAGGATTTCTTTATTTTCAGTTGTTATCTGGAGTGTTGCTATTATTCAGAGTATGAATTTTAAGTATCCTTCACAGTATAAAGGCGAAATTGGATTTATTGCTGTTTATGTAATTTTAATGCAATCCTATTCGTTGTTTATTTATGTTTTTTCATATAAAATGAAAAGAAAAATAAGATCAGCATTATCATATATAATGATATTCTTTATCTTTTTATATATGTTTATAGCTTTGTTCTTATATAAAAATGATACGATATATTCAATTATCAAAGGCTTTAAAGCTTTTTCAGGTCCCCTTGGATTAGCTTGCTTAATTATTAATATTCCGCTTATGTACTTAATCGGAAAATTTATTGTGTTCAGGACAAAAAAACAGGAGGCTTGGTCGAATGAATAAAATCAGAGTCTTTTTCAAAACAACTGGACTTGCAGTTTTTGCTTTTATTTTTTCAATAGTTATTTTCATGATGCTTTTCTTCTCAAAAATTTTTCGTAGGAAAAAAGCTGACTAATCTTTTAATTTAAACAGGGGGACAGATATGAAAGGTATATTAAAGCAATATAATAAAATATATAAAACCACAATGGTAAGTCGATTATTTGCAGTTGTTTTTCTGCTCGGTATAGCAACAGGAACAGTATATTTATTGTTCGATAATAAAACCGATGTGCTTTCACTGACATTTCTCATATCATTTGCAATGTTATGCGTTATTGTAAGCCTTTTTGGATTTACTCAGCTTCAGCGTAGTAATTACCTCAGCATTTTCCCGATAAAAACTGATATAAGGCTCAAGGCACTGTTCTTAACGGGAGAAAAATCAGTAATGATTTTTTATTCATCAATAATTATAATATCATTATTCAAAGCTGATTTTAAAATAATCCTTCTTGAAGCAATTCTGATGTGTTTATTGATTAATATATGTCATCTTACATCAGACGGAACAGACCCACTTAAGCAGGAGTTTAAGATAGTATCATTTATTGTTATTATTTTTGGTTGTGGACTATTGGGTGGTACTATAAGTGTTGTAATCAACAAGATAGTTGAAAGCAGGAATGATACCTTTATGACTATCATTATGTTATTAGTATTAGGAGCATTGATTATTGTATCAGTTATCAGCAGGCGCTTTTTTTACAAAAAGTTCAGAAGAAACATTCTGTGTATGAATAATAAATAATTTTGAATATTAAAGGGACTGCAAAAAAATGCAGTCCCTTATTTTTATTTTGTTTTGTTTTTCAATTCACAGCAGCTGCTTTTGCTGCATCCCTTACAGTTACCAGTACAACTCCCTTTCGTCTGTGAAATTATATTTTTAATCAACATATAAAAGGCGAATACAATCAGAGCAATACAGAATGCTATAATAATATATTTCATAAATTCTCCTATTTAATAAAAACAGATCCGATCTGATATACAAGCATTGAAATTAAATAAGCAATTCCTATCTGTATACCAGCACTTGCGAGTGCCCATTTCCAGCTACCCATTTCACGCTTGATTGTAACAAAAGCTGAAATACAAGGTACATATAATAGACAGAACAGCATAAATGTGAATGCGGAAAGTGGTGTGAATACTCCTGAAAGAATTGACATGAGCTCCGTTTCGTTTGAAACGGAATAGAGAACAATCATTGATGATACAACAGCTTCTTTTGCAACAAGGCCTGAAAGTATTGAAACTCCAGCCTGCCATGTTCCAAAGCCGAGAGGAATAAGAATAGGTGCAATAAATGCTCCGATTATGCCAAACATACTCTGTGTGCTGTCTGTAGCAACATGGAATGAAGGTGTATAAGTCTGAAGTAACCATATAAGAACACTCATTGAGAAAATAATTGTTCCTGCTTTTACGATAAAGCCTCTGCACTTTTCCCAGGTGTTTTTAAGAATTGCTGACGGCATAGGCATACGGTATGTAGGGAGTTCCATTACAAATGGCGCCATCGCTCCTTTAAAGACCGTTTTATGTAAAATCAGTCCTACAAGTATTGCGACGGTAAAACCAATAAGGTACATACTGAATACTATAAGCCCCTGATGCTGAGCAAAGAACAAGCCAGCAAATAGTGCATAAATCGGTAGCTTTGCACCACAGGACATAAACGGCACAAGCATTATTGTAAGTCGTCTTTCACTCATGTTTTCAGTTGTTCTTGTTGCCATTACAGCAGGAGTTGTACAACCAAATCCCATAAGCATAGGTATGAATGACTTTCCTGAAAGACCAAGCTTTCTCAAAAATCTGTCGGTAATGAATGCTGCTCTTGCCATATATCCGCTATCCTCAAGGAATGATAAGCACAGAAAGAGCAATGCAATCTGAGGTAGGAATGTCAGAATTCCCCCGACGCCATTGATTACAGCATCAATTAATAGGCTGAACGTCCATTGAGGTGCATTTGCAGCTGTGAGAATTTTCTCAACAGTAGGGGAGAGCACATTGTTGAAAAGCTTATCAATCAGGTCGGAAAGATAACTTCCGACAGGGCCGAACACAAGTGAAAACATACCAAGCATTATGAGCAGGAATATCGGTATAGCAAGAAGCCTGTTCGTAACAAACATGTCAATTTTATCTGAAACCGTCAGCTTGTCAGCGTTTTTTCCTTTAATAACAGTTTTCTTTACAACCTCTGCAATAAAAGTGTATCGTGCATCTGCAAGCATTGCTTCTCTGTCACCATATGATGAGGTTTTCTCGTATTTCGTTACAATTTCTTCAATATGTTCAAGCTGTTTTTCATTGAGCTTAAGTATATCCTTTACAGTTTTATCACCCTCAAGGAGCTTTGCTGCAAAATGTGCATAAGGTAATTCAAGCTCACAGTTTCTAACAATAACTGAATATATGCCGTTAAGCGCATTCTGTGTATTGATGCCGTAATTAATTTCAGGTGGAACAGACTTTGCCTTTATAACCTCCTGAACCTTTTCAATAACCTTGTCAATATTCTCATTTCGTCTTGCCGAGATAGGAACAACAGGCATCCCAAGGAGCTTTGAAAGATAAATACAATCAATGTTTCCACCTTTAGCCTTGACATCATCCATCATATTTACAGCAAGCACCATCGGCTTGTTGAGTTCAATAAGCTGGACAGTGAGATAAAGATTACGTTCAATATTAGATCCGTCAATAATATTTATTATTGCATCAGGATTTTCATTTATTATATAATCTCCCGCAAGTTTTTCTTCCATAGAGTATGGAGACAGTGAGTATATACCAGGAAGATCAACAAGTTCATACTTCCCGTCAAGTATTTTACCGACCTTTTTTTCAACGGTAACACCAGCCCAGTTGCCTACATACTGATTACTACCGGTCAGTGCATTGAAAAGCGTTGTCTTCCCGCAGTTAGGATTTCCGACAAGGGCAATAGAATGCATTATTTCACATCCTTTGTAATAAATATGTTTAGAGCTTCGCTTCTCCTTATTGATAATTCGTATCCACGTAAATTTATTTCAATCGGATCCCCAAGAGGAGCAATTCTCTTGACCTTGATTTTTACGCCTGGAGTAATTCCCATATCGATAAGTTTTCTTTTTAACGCTCCCATACTGCCAAGAGCAGTAACAGTACAGCTTGAGCCTACTCTAACATCATTCAGAGAGTTTTGCTTCATATGGTTACCTTTCATTAAGTTAGCCTAAGCTAACCACTAATCAAAATTATTAATAGGTAAGTTGCCTATCGCTAACTAAATAATATCATAAGATAATATTTTTGTCAATACTAAATTTACCGTTATTGTTATTGTTAACTTCTTATTAAAAATATGAATGCTTGTGGTTGAGTATGAATTATTTTAAGCAATAAAAAAAGGGGGCTAAAAAGCCCCTTTAATTATCTTCTTTCGAGAAGTGCCTCGATTTTTTCGTGTGGATCGATAATATTACTGATTGAAGTATTGTGGTTAAGTGCTGAAATAAAGTATGCGATATACTTTGACATATCAACTTCATAGAACCATTCTCTCGATTTGAGATCTTCTGTTCTGAATGTGAGGTTTGTGCCGAATACACCATCAATAATTCCGTCTTTATAAGCCTTATCAAATGTATCAAGACCACTTGTGAAAATAGTATATGTTGCATATGAGAATATTCTCTTTGCTTTTCTCTTTTTAAGTTCATATGCAATGTCAAGCATTGATTCACCTGAAGAAATAATATCATCTGCAATAAATACGTCTTTTCCTTCAACGCTGTTACCGAGATATTCGTGTGCAACAATAGGGTTTCTGCCGTTGACAACTGTTGAGTAATCACGACGCTTGTAGAACATACCAAGGTCAACACCAAGTACTGAAGCGTAGTACATATTTCTGCTGATTGCGCCTTCATCAGGACTAACAACCATAAAGTGATCATTGTTAAGCTGAAGATCCTTGAGATTTCTGAACATAGCCTTAAGAACCTGATATGTTGGCATGATATTGTCAAATCCCATTAAAGGAATAGCATTCTGAACTCGTGGGTCGTGTGCATCAAATGTAACGATATTTGATACACCTGCTGTCTGAAGCTCCTGAAGTGCAACAGCACAGTCAAGTGATTCACGATAGTTTCTTCTGTGCTGACGTCCGCCATACAGAAGTGGCATGATAATATTAATTCTGCTTGCCTTACCACCTGCAGCCTGAATAATTCTTTTTAAGTCCTGGTAGTGATCATCAGGTGACATTGCGTTTTCCTGACCGAAGAGCTTATACTTGCAGTTGTAATTGCCTACATCACAGATAATGAAAAGATCGTCTCCACGTACAGTCTGCTTGATAAGTGCCTTGCTGTCGCCAGACTGAAAACGAGGACAGCTTGTTTCAATAAGGAATGTTTCGTCGTTGAAACCGCTCTGTGATGACCAGTCAGTGAGATATCTGTTGACTTTTTCGCCAAGCTCTGCAGCGCCCTCCATTGCGATAACTCCAAGAGGTGCAACTCTTGTCTGTGGGTCGAATAACAACTTACTATTGATTTCCATAATATCATGCCTTTCTATTTTAAAAATACTTGATTTACTTAATAAAGCTCTTCTTTTTTCTTTTTTGCTCGTATTATCTTCGCAATAATATCAATTATTAATAAGATAACCATAAAGGTAACAAAGATAATTATTGAGTTTGTATCCTGTTGAATTTTGAGTTCGTTCCATTGTTCCTGTGTGAACTTTGTTGTTTCGTCAGACAAAGCGAGGAAAGCCTCGGTCTTTGTGTTCAGATATTCATCATCAGGATATTGAAGCGGATTGTTTTTCGTTTCATCATCAAGGAGCTTGTAAGCCTCTGTATGAGGTGTTGAGTAGCCGATGTAATCACAGTTTGCAAGTGCAATATCAGTTTCACAAAGGAAGTTTATATACATCTCGGCAGCTTCCTTGTTCTTTGCGGTCGTAGGAATACATATTGCATCGGTAAATCTGTTTGTGCCTTCTTTAGGAAGTGCATATGTTAGGTCAGGGTTAACATCCATCATACCTTTTATGTCACCAGCGTAATATACGCCGATTGCAGAAGAACCACTTTCCATCTTGCCGAAAATTTCATCCATTACATACGCCTGAACAATAGGCTTCTGCTTTTTAAGCTGTTCGCTTGCAGCAAGAATTTCTTTTTTATTTTCTGTATTGAGGGAATAGCCTTCTCTTAAAAGTGCAACTCCAAAAGCATCTCGTGGATTGTTGAACATAAGGATATTATTCCGATATTTTTCATCCCAGAGAATATCCCAGCTGTCAACCTTATCATCAACGAGCTTTTTGTTATACACAATAGCAACTACGCCCCATGTATATGGAACAGAATATTTATTCTTAGGATCGTAAACAGGATTGACAAATTTCTTGTCAATATATTTAAAATTAGGTATATTGTCAAAGTTCAGCTTCTGAATCATGTCTTCCTTTATCATTCTTGAAATCATATAATCAGAAGGAATTATAATATCATAATCAGCACCACTACCCTTAATCTTTGAATAAAGTGTTTCATTTGATTCGTAGGTCTGATAATTAATCTTGATACCAGTGAGCTTTTCAAATTTCTTGTTAACGTCCATATAGTCAGGATCGTTCACGGACATATATTCGCCCCAGTTTGCTATGTTAAGAGTAATATTTTTGCCCTTGAACTTTGAATAATTATAATCGCTCAGATGTTCAAGCTCATCATCTTTTGCATAAGCTTTGGGTGATATCATAAAGACAGCAGTCAATATAAGTGCTGAAATGAATGAAAGAATTCTTTTAATTTTTATCACCCTACTTTCTCAATTTCAATTCACGGAGCTTCTGGTTGTCATACATATTCTTTACAATAAGAATTATTGCAACAACTACAAAAATCAAAGCTGATAAAGCGTTGATTTCAGGAGAAACCTTTCTTCTTGTCATAGAAGCAATAGTAATAGGTAAGGTTTCAACACTTGTTCCGGAGTTAAAATAGCTTATTACGAAATCATCGATTGAATAGGTGATAGCAAGTAGGAATCCTGACAGAACACCAGGAAGTATCTGTGGGATAGCAACCTTGAAAAATGCCTGTCTTTCATTACAGCCAAGGTCCTGTGCAGCTTCCATAAGATGCGGATCCATCTGCTTGAGCTTTGGGAAAACACTGAAAATTACATAAGGCACATTGAATGTTATATGTGCAATTATCAATGTAAAAAATCCGAACTTAAGGTTAAGCACATCAACGAATACTCTGAAGAAAAGCATCAGGGAAACACCGGTGATGATTTCAGGGTTAATGATAGGAATATAAGTGATATTCATTATAAGTGAGCGTGGCCGGTTTTTCATTCTGTATATGCCTATTGCCGCAGTAGTTCCAAGCCCTGTTGCTACTATTGATGAAACAAAGGCAATGATTATTGTGTTTAAAAGTGCACGCATAATCTGCTCATTCTGGAGCAGTTGTCTGTACCAGTGCGTTGTGAAGCCTGTCCAGTTCGTATAGCTTTTTGATGAATTGAATGAGTAAACAATAAGCACAAAAATCGGTATATACAAAAAGAGAAGTATAAGAATAAAATATGATTTTGATAATACTTTTTTCATATGGCCTTGTCCTCACTTCCAAACTGATTGAATATGCTCATAATGAGAAGGACAATTACCATAAGAACAAGTGCAAGTGCAGAACCAAGCTGCGGGTTATATGAGCTTCCAAGGAACTGGAGCTCAATAATATCACCGATAAGGTCGCTTTTGCCTTGTCCGAGCATTCTTGAAATAATAAAAGTAGAAATTGAAGGAACAAATACCATTGTTATTCCTGTATAAATTCCAGGAAGAGATAAAGGAATAACTATCTTTGAAACAACCTTCTGACTGTTTGAACCAAGATCTCTTGCAGCTTCAATGAGGCTGTTATCAATCTTAGTCATAACAGAATATATAGGAAGAATCATAAAAGGCAGGTAGTTATAAACCATACCAAGTACAACTGCACCCTGTGTTCCAAGCATATTCGGGAATTCATGAAGATTGAAGAATCTCAGTACCTGATTTATGATACCTTCTTTATCGAGTAGTGTAATCCACGCATATGTTCTGAGGAGATAGTTAATCCACATTGGCATAAGCATAAGCATTAGAAGAGAAGTCTGTTTGTTCGGCATTGCCCTTGATATCATGAAAGCAATAGGAAAGCCAATAACAAGACAAATTATAGTAGCAATAAGAGCAAGCCAGATAGAATGAAGAAGTACAGGTAAGTACTTTGTGATAAGAGACAGGTTTGAAAGCGTGAATTTACCCGTCTGTGTTGTGAAGGCAAAGTATATTACAAGTCCAAGAGGAATAAGAATAAAAATGCACATCCATATGAGGTATGGAACGGATAAAGCCTTTGATTTCATCAGTCTTCCTCCGTCTTGTTCATAATATGGATATCCATTGGTGTTACCTTCATCCCGATGATAGCACCGATTTCCTGACTTTGTGTTGAATGAATTATCCATTTATAACCCAGAGCGTCAACGATAATTTCATAATGAACGCCTTTGAAGATAACAGTTTCAACAACGCCGGTAATATCACCAGCCATTGAAGGAACAACTTTTATATCTTCAGGTCTGATTACAACATTAACAAGCTGATTTTTTTCAAATCCGCTGTCAACACATTCAAATTCCTTTCCGGCAAACTCAACAAGGAAGTCCTTTCTCATGATACCGTCAACAATATTGCTTTCGCCGATAAAGTCGGCAACAAATGCATTGATAGGCTCATTATAAATATCCTGTGGAGTACCGATTTGCTGTATAGTACCATTATTCATGACAACAACAACGTCAGACATAGTGAGAGCTTCCTCCTGATCGTGAGTGACATAAATAAATGTAATTTCAAGTTCCTGCTGAATTTTCTTCAGCTCAATCTGCATTTCTTTTCGAAGCTTTAAGTCAAGTGCACCAAGAGGTTCGTCAAGAAGCAGAACTTTAGGTCTGTTGACAAGAGCACGGGCAATAGCAACACGTTGCTGCTGACCGCCTGAAAGGCTATGTATTGAACGTCGTTCAAAGCCTTTTAAATTCACCAGCTCAAGCATTCCCTGAATACGGTTTTTAATTTCCTTTTCAGGCAGCTTTTTAATTCTGAGTCCAAAAGCGATATTATCATAAATATTCAGATGCTCAAAGAGAGCATATCTCTGAAAGACAGTGTTAACCTCACGCTTATGTGGCGGGACGTTATTAATCTTCTTGTTATTAAAATAAATATCGCCGCTTTTTAGTTGAGCAAAACCGCCGATTATCCTCAGCGTCGTTGTTTTTCCACAACCAGGCCTGCTGGTTAAAAATAAAGAACAAGGGGCTG
>CALMXN010000016.1 GCA_937871145.1 uncultured Clostridia bacterium | reverse complement strand
TACGGCAAAGGCCGATACCCTCAGCACCGAACTTAGCAGCCTGCTTAGCATCAGCTGGTGTATCAGCATTTGTTCTAACCTGAAGAGTTCTGAACTTATCAGCTAAATGCATAATTCTGTCAAAGTCACCACCGATTGAAGCAGGAACTGTTGGGATAGCTTCACCGTAGATGTTACCTGTTGTACCATCAAGTGAAATATAATCGCCTTCAACATATGTCTTGCCAGAAAGTGTAAACTTCTTATTTTCTTCGTCCATCTTGATTTCGCCACAACCTGATACGCAGCAAGTACCCATACCACGAGCAACAACAGCAGCGTGTGATGTCATACCACCACGAACTGTGAGGATACCCTGTGCATAGTGCATACCTTCGATATCTTCTGGTGATGTTTCAAGACGAACAAGAATAACCTTTTCACCCTTTTCACCGGTCTTAACAGCATCTTCAGCTGTAAATACGATCTTACCGCAAGCAGCTCCTGGTGAAGCAGGAAGTGCGCTTCCGATTGGTGTTGCAGCCTTAAGAGCCTTAGTATCAAACTGTGGGTGGAGAAGAGCATCAAGCTGTTTTGGGTCAATCATAAGAATTGCTTCTTCTTCTGTCTTCATACCTTCATCAAGCAAGTCACAAGCAATCTTAAGAGCAGCAGCTGCTGTTCTCTTACCGTTTCTTGTCTGGAGCATATAAAGCTTCTTGTTTTCAATTGTGAATTCCATATCCTGCATATCATGATAATGACCTTCAAGAATTCCACAAATTTTTACGAATTCATTGTAAGCATCAGGCATAACTTCAGCAAGTTTAGCGATTGGGTTTGGTGTTCTAACACCAGCAACAACGTCTTCGCCCTGTGCGTTCATCAAGAACTCACCCATAAGCTTCTTTTCACCAGTAGCTGGGTCTCTTGTAAATGCAACACCTGTACCAGATGTTTCACCCAAGTTACCAAATGCCATTGCCTGTACGCTTACTGCAGTACCCCATGAGTAAGGGATTTCGTTCTGCATTCTGTAGTAGTTAGCACGTGGGTTATCCCATGAACGGAATACAGCCTTAACTGCTCCCATGAGCTGTTCCTTAGGATCGCTTGGGAATTCTGAACCGATCTTAGACTTATATTCAGCCTTGAACTGGTTAGCCAATGTCTTCAAATCGTCAGCTGTAAGTTCTGTATCCTGAACAACACCCTTTTCTTCCTTCATCTTGTCAATTAGTTCTTCAAAGAACTTCTTACCAACTTCCATAACAACGTCTGAATACATCTGAATGAATCTTCTGTAACAGTCATAAGCCCATCTTGGGTTACCTGACTTCTTAGCCATAACTTCAACAACAGTATCGTTAAGACCAAGGTTAAGGATTGTATCCATCATACCAGGCATTGATGCACGAGCACCTGAACGAACTGAAACGAGAAGAGGATTTTCCAAATCTCCGAATTTCTTATCTGTGATTTCTTCCATCTTAGTGATGTTTTCCATGATTTCTGCCATGATTTCATCATTAATCTGTCTGCCATCTTCATAATACTGAGTACAAGCTTCTGTAGTAATTGTAAAGCCCTGTGGTACTGGAAGACCAAGATTTGTCATCTCTGCTAAGTTAGCTCCTTTACCGCCGAGAAGTTCTCTCATTGAGCCATTGCCTTCGCTGAACAAATAAACCCATTTTTTGCTCACTTTAAATCTACCTCCAAAATTTTGTTTTCCGCAAATTTAATTATTACCTGAACTGTTGTTTTAAATTCTATAAGATATGATAATTTTGTCATTTCTTATAAGTTTGCGGACATATTAGTATTATAACAGATAAATTTATAAATTTCCATATATTTTGTAAAAAAAAATATATACAAATTTTTATTGGTAAGTCCTCCATAAATAGCTAATTATACAAATATAAAAAAGGACTTGAAAAATTGCAGAAAAGCTGAGATAATTAAGGTAATAATTTGAAATGTATTGGGGGACTTATCTTGACGAATATTTATCTTTATGGGATGATTCTTATATCTAATAGCTTTCTTCTGACTGGTGATTACCCAGAAGCAGACACCTACGGAGAAATAAATGAAAAATATATTCTGCCTGGTGGTGAAACCGGCACCTGTGCAACTGTTCTCTCATCTTTGGGATGTTCTGTAAAAATGGATGGTACACATATGGGCAATAATACATTTTATAAAATACAGGATTTCTATAAGAATACTGGTGTCGATATTTCCTCACTTGCTTTTGATAATAATTATGATGGGCTTCAGGATTACATAATTATTGATAAAACAACAAGAACGCCTTTTGGAATGTTCAACAAATATTTTTCTGATTCCAAAAAAAGATGGAATATTCCGAAAAAAAGTGATATTATTAATTCTATGGTTGTTGGACTTGATCCTTTTTTTAATGAGCAATCCACAATGGTTGCTGAAATCTGCAAGGAAAATAACAAGCCTTATGTTGTTATCGACTGCCCTTATGACAGCGAGATGAATAAATATGCAAGTATAAGTTTAATATCAAATGAATATATCCGTAATAACTATAAAGACATAGACAAAACCGAGCTTTTTAATAAGTATACTGAAAATTCATCAGGGCTGATTATTTTTACTTTTGGTTCAAAGTCAATAATGTACGGAAGAAAAAATGAGGAAATAAAATTCCTTGAGCCTTTTAAAATTACGCCTGT
>CALMXN010000015.1 GCA_937871145.1 uncultured Clostridia bacterium | reverse complement strand
GTTCTTCCTCACCTGAAACAATTAATTCTGTCAGCTTTTTCTCGGCTATATCTGATTTTCTGTATTCTGAATAATACTTCTGAGCATTTTGTGGCGCAGTAAGTCTTTTATCAAGCGGAATTTTAACCTTCGGGCAGTTCTCATCATAAAAATTATCAAGCTCGGCATATTCCATACCCTTTGAAAGCTGATATATATTTGAAGAAATCAAATCGCCATAGGTTTTATTTAATTCCCTGTTTGCACAATCTATCAGTTCCTGCTTCTGCACTGCAAGACGCCTTGAAATTCTCTCAGTTGTGTTCATAAGTAACTTGAACAGATCGTGTGCACGTTGCTTCATACGGTTTATCTGATCACGTTCTGAATAATAATAATCAAGAAGTTCACAAGCCGTTGCAACAGGTTTTGTGTATAACAGCGTACCGTACTGATTAATTTCAGTAAAGCAAAAATCCTTGAGTGCGCCGTCCTTTTCTTTTATAATGACAAACTTATTTGTGTTATTTTTAAGTGAATCAGCTATTTTCTGAAAATAAAAACATAGTCTGTCTTTTTCATCTTCAGAAATTTCCCCAACAATTATTTCTCTTCCTTTGCCGGCGAAAAATACGGCTTCACGGGCAAACACAGGTGAAATTCCTTCAAGGACTTTCATTATGCCTTTTGAAAGTTCAAGCTTTTCAAAGGTTGATAACTTTTGCAGAAAATCATCCCTTGAAAAATTAAGGAGTGAGATTTTTTCCTCACGTGGTGGGAGAGAGTAGGTTATCCCAGGGAGGACAAGACGAACACTCGACATATCTTCACCGACTCTTTTTATACTGTCAATAACCTTGCCCTCTGAATTGATAAGGATAAGATTAGAGTGTCTTCCCATAATTTCAATAGCAAGTGTGATTTTTGCCATATCTCCGATTTCATTAACTGATTCAAAGTCAAAATAGAGGATACGCTCTAAACCGTCCTGTCTTATATCAATCAACCTGCCCGAACCTAAATGCTTACGCAGAAGCATACAAAACATCGGCGGAACCTTTGGATTTTCAATTTCAGCTTTTGTAATATGGACTCTTGCAGTGCCAGCAGATGTTGAAAATACAAGCTTTGAACTCCCACCATAAATTCTGAACTGAAATACAACTTCCTCACGTGAGGGTTGATATATTTTATCTACTCTTCCACCGATAAACGGTGAAAGCTCATTTTTTATGCAGTTTAAGAATACTCCGTCGAGTGCCATTAAAAATCTCCTTTATACAATGAGCTCTTGCTCAATACATTTATGACTTATTTTGCAAATGATAAAACGTTACTGTTTTCTATTATAATATTAAGTTCAGGGAACTTTCCTGCAAGTGTGTTCTTGAGGCTTTCAAGGATAATATTTTCAGTATAAAAATGCCCTGCATCAAATACTGCAAGTCCAGCATTATCAGCATCCACAAACTGGTCGTGCTTAACATCACCAGTGACAAAAGCATCTGCTCCACTTGCGATAACATAATTTAATAAGCTTCCACCTGAGCCTGAACAGAAAGCGACCTTCTTTATTTTCCTGCCAGTATCATTGTATCTTATACAAGGATTGTCAAAGGTCTTTTTCAAAAACTCAGCAAAGTCTTTAGCTGACATTTGTGTTTCAAGTTC
>CALMXN010000014.1 GCA_937871145.1 uncultured Clostridia bacterium | reverse complement strand
AATTTGCCGCAAGTGCACCAGCACCGCCTATTGCACAAAGATACACAGATTTATTACGTACAACTGCGTCAATGACATTCTTACTACGCTCGCCTTTTCCGACCATTGCACCAAGTCCAAGGTCAAGAAGACGAGGAGAATATTTGTCCATTCGTCCAGAAGTAGTAGGTCCGCATGAGCCGATAGGCTTACCCTCAGGGGCTGCTGTTGGTCCTGCATAATAAATTACTGCATTTTTAATATCAAAAGGCAGATCCTTCCCCTCATCAAGTAAGGCGAAAAATCTTTTGTGTGCTACGTCACGGGCAGTATAAATATACCCTGTCAGCAATACCTTATCACCGATGTGAAGGCTTTCTGCTTTCGATTTTAGTTCGCTACTGTTTATTTCGTAAATTTCTGCCATTATATCCTCAAATATTACATATCCTCAAGTAACGATATCTTTTTGTTCTCGTCATCATCAGTCAAAGAAACATAAGTATCTTCTTCAGGATTATATGTATTGTCATTATTGCTATAGTTTGATTCAATTTCTGCCGTCAGACCAGCAAGTAGATCAAGGTCTATATTAAGCTTTTTGCCTTCTGTATGTTCAGCATTTTGGTAAGATACTTCTGTATTTTCAACAGGAAGCTCTGCTACTGGTACATCAGCAACCGGCTCAGCACTTTTAACCTCAACTACACTTACAGGGTTATTTTTTTTTTCAGCCTCTATGCCACCCATAGAAGCCTGTGAATTTATAGAATTTTTTCTGTCTTCAATTAGTTGCTTTGCATCGGTCAGCTTGAGAACACCGTTTGATACAATATCGTTCAAACAGTTTGCGAGCTTTTCAATATCTGAAGCAACAAGTTCATAACTTGCAACAATGCTCTGCTTTGTTCTGTTAGTGCCATCAAGAATTACAGTAGCCTGGCTGTTTGCATCAGCCAATGTCTTATTGTAATTGACCTGAGCATTACCAACAATTTCTTCACCACGAGCATTTGCATCATCAATAATCTGCTGAGAGAGAGTTCTTGAATCATCTTCAATCTTCTTAGCAGCATTTTTAGCTTCAGTAATAATTCTGTCAGCACTGTGCTTAGCCTCAATGAATACACTACCGATATCAAATGAAGCTTCAGTGATACTGCCAGTTTCACTCTTAGAAGATTCAAGCTTTTCTTCAAGCATAACTCTTTCTTCTTTAAGACGTGAAATCTCATTGTCCTTTTCAGAAAGTTCATTCTCAATATTTGATACTTCAAGCTTCAAAGTATCACAATTTCCCATTAATTCACCGATTTTTGCTTTGCTCTCAGCAATAATTTCTTCGTACTTTTCTGCTCCATCAATTGTCTGGGTGTTGTCGCCCATTCCCTGAAGAAGAGTGTTTTTTTCACTTAATTCGTTTTCAAGATTATAAATTTTTGAGTTTAGTTCATCGACATATGACAAAACATCTTTTTTGTCAAATCCTCCGAAGTTTACTGTTCTTAAGAAACCTGTGCCAGCCATATAACTACCTCCTATAGAATTATATAATAATCGGAATTACTTATCTTTCTTTAAAAGGAACATTGCTGTTAATACGATCGCTATCATTGAAACTATCATTGGGAAAATCCAGCTTGCATCCTTAAACGGCAAATGTACATTCATTCCGTAAAAGCTGAATACGATAGTCGGGATTGCCATTAATATTGTTATAATAGTCAGACGCTTCATGACTATGTTCAGATTGTTTGAAATTATTGAAGCGTAAGCATCCATAATTCCTGAAAGGATGTTTGAATGAATATCTGTCATTTCAACAGCCTGTTTTACTTCAATAAGAACATCTTCAAGAAGATCCTGATCTTCATCATAAAGCTTGATTACTCTGCCTCGCAGAATCTTTTCAAGTGTTATCTGATCGGCTTTTAGTGACGTTGAAAAGTATACAAGTGATTTCTCCAAACCTAAAAGCTGAATAAGCTCTTTATTCTTCATTGATTTATGAAGCTGTTTTTCTAATGCACCCGTGATTTTTTCAATCTGCTTTAAGCACTGAAGGAATCGCAATGCTATTCTGAGCAGAAGCATTAAAATAAACTGTGTTTTCAAGTGAGTCTGAACATTTTTAATCAGTCCACTTGACATTTCCGACAGAACTATATTTTCTTTTGAGGAAATTGTAAATACATAAGACTGAGTAAGAATAATGCCCATTGGCATTGTAAAATACTGAATTGTATCATCGGATTGCTTGTCGACAATAGGACCGTCCACAATTAATAGTGTCTGCGTTTCTTCAATCTCGATACGTGATGATTCCTCTTCGTCGAGTGATGACTTAACAAAGCCACTATCAAGCTTGTAGTCCTCGATAAGCATTTTAACTTCATCCTGAGTAGGTTCCACTACGGAAATCCAACATCCAGGCTCCATCTTATCAATTTCTATCAAAGCATTATTGATAGTCTTGTAAAAATTAATCATATAAAATCCAACCTTCCAGGTGAAGGCGAATTATATGCAATACGCCCCCACTGATATTATTATTATATTCCCATCAGGATAGGGACTCATATCACACCTCCGAAAAATTTTATATTTAAATTATAACAGCAAAACACTGTTAACACAATATTCTGGCAATATTATTTTCATATTTACGCAAAATCGTAGGATTCGGCAAAAATTAAGTGATTTTTTTATTGTTAATATATAAAGCAAAATAACATGCGGTAAAAAAATGCCTTGAAAAAGGCATTTTTAAATTAATTAGTTTTCTCTCTTCTTGATGATTTCAAAAATATCGTCATAATATTCTGAATTCTTTGAGAAAGATTTTGGTGTTGCTGCAGGTGCTGAAGTATCAGCTTTTGCACCAACTGTCACAGTAGCGTGACTTGAAGAACTATCAAAATCAGCAGCGATTACTGTTACGCAGATCTGATCATCGCCATCTTCAAGATAAGAAGCACCGAAGATGATTTCAACATCAGGAGCAGCTGCTGCCTGAATGATGCTTGCAACTTCATTAACTTCATCGATAAGAATATCATCAGAAGCAACGATATTGACAAGAAGTCTCTTCGCACCCTTAATAGAAGTTTCAAGCAATGGACTTGTGATAACCTGCTTTGTAGCTTCGGTTACCTTGTCCTTACCTGTGCCGTTACCGATTGCCATATGTGCATAACCAGCATCCTTCATGATTGTTGAAACGTCAGCAAAGTCAAGATTGATAAAGCCTTCGTTTAGGATAAGGTCAGATATACTCTTTACACCAGCTTTTAATACGTCATCAGCAAGTGAAAATGACTGACGCATTGTAAGCTTCTGATCACTTGAAATAAGCTTTTCGTTAGGGATAACGATAAGAGAATCAACATGCTTTAATAATTCAGAAATACCTTTTTCAGCCTGAATCATTTTCTTAGCGCCTTCAAATTTAAAAGGCTTTGTTACAACAGCAACAGTAAGAATTCCTAAGTCCTTTGCAATTTCAGCAACAACCGGAGCCGCACCTGTTCCTGTTCCGCCGCCCATACCAGCAGTAATAAAGATCATGTTAGCGTCCCTGATAGCATCAGAAATTTCATCACGGCTTTCCTGTGCTGAGCCTTCGCCAACCTCTGGCTTTCCACCTGCACCAAGACCATGTGTTAATTTTGCACCAATCTGAATTTTTTCGGTTGCTAATGATCTATTCAATGCCTGAGCATCTGTGTTAACTGAAATGTAATCAATATTTTCTATTCCGGCCTGAACCATGCAATTCAAGGCATTTCCTCCACCGCCGCCAACGCCAACAACTTTGATCTTTACCTCGCCAATTACAGGTGTATCATACGCAAATGCCGCCATTTAAAAGTCCTCCCAATTTATCTTAAGGTTTTATCTGTATCTCTTAAATATATAATATTATACTATCATACATTACAAATAATTTCAAGGTGTTTTTCAAAATAAGTACAAATTATTTTGGTATGACAGACGCACTGTTTTTCCCACGCATAATTATTCTTCCTGTGAAGCTATCGTCGGTTTTATCCTCAATGGTGGCTGCAATAAATCTGATCTTATACTCCATATCTGAAGAGCTTCCGATTTCTACATCAATACGGTCCTGATAAGTAAATTTAATATTCAGCCTGTCTGATATATCGATTTTTGTTATATTCTTTAATTTTGATTTATTGAATTCAACAATAAGATTTTTAATAATCTTTTCTTTATTAGGATCCTTTGATTTTATTTTAATATTAAGCTCAGCCTTAACAGGGTCAAAGCCTTTTATGAAAATTAATTTTTCCTTCGGTGAAGAAAGCTTGTCCTCAATTATTTTCCCGTTCTTACTGATGACATAATACTGACCATTGTATTCTATTGAAGCCATTGGTTCGCACGGTGTTACTGAAATCACAATTTCAGAAGGGAATTTTCTGCTTATTTTTACTGTATCAACATTAACAAGGCTTTTAAGAACCGACTGCTGTGCTTTTGCTTTGTCGAGGCGGATTAGATTATCGCCTTTTCTTATTCCGCTTGCTGCAATAATCTGTTCTGCGGAATATGTTGATGAACCATTTATTTTTATCGTGTCAATTCTGAAAAAAACCGTCAGCGAAAGTACCACAAGTGCGAAAGATACAGTAATAAATGTCATCAAATAATACAATGACATATTTTTCTTCCTGCGTTTTTTCTTTTTACGTGCTTGTGGTACCCGTTGATTGCTTTTAGAAATATTTCTTTTTGATGTTGAAATCTTTCTTACGTCACTCATTTATAAATACCTTTCGATTTTTATTCTCTCTTTATTGAAGCACCTATTAGTCCAAAATTCTTTTCAATAGATTCATAGCCACGATCGATATGCCTTATATCATCAATAACTGTCTGCCCTTCGGCACTTAGCCCTGCAAGAACCAATGCTGCTCCACCACGGAGATCTGTTGCACACACCTGAGCACCATAAAGCTGGTCAACGCCCTGAACAATTGCAACCTTGCCCTCAACTTTTATATCGGCGCCCATCCTCATAAGTTCGCCAACGTGTTTATATCTGTTTTCAAAAATAGTTTCAACAATTACACTTGTTCCCTTCGCCTTGCAAAGACAAGCCATTATAATTGCCTGAACATCTGTTGGAAAGCCCGGGTACGGCATTGTTCTGATTGTTTTGACTGGTTTCAGTGGTCTTGCTGCATTAACAAACAGCTTGTTTTTATATACATAAAGAGAACAGCCCATTTCCTCATAAACAGGAATAACGGATTCAAGATCCTTTTCACATATATTATTAATACACAGCTCGCCGTTTGTTATTGCTGCGGCTCCGATATATGTTGCGGCAACAATTCTGTCAGGCATAACTGTATAATCACAGCCATAAATTTCGTCAACACCTGTAATATATATAGTGCTTTCACCATAACCACGAATTTTTGCTCCGCAGGTGTTAAGGAAATTTGCAAGATCAACAATTTCAGGCTCTCTTGCTGCATTACGGATAACCGTATCACCTTTTGCCAGAACAGCCGCAAGCATAATATTTTCTGTTGCTCCGACTGATGGGAATGACAATGAAATAGTTGCCCCCTTAAGCTCCTTTGGAACAGAGCAGTCGAGAACACCATATTCTTCTTTTATTACTGCACCCATCTGTCTTAAAGCAGAAATATGCAGGTCAATAGGTCTTGGTCCTAATTCACAGCCACCAGGGAAGGAAAGTCTGCAACGACCAAGTCTGCCTAAAATTGCTCCAAGAAAAACAATTGATGAGCGCATTTCTCTCATCAGCTCATCAGACACTTCGAAATGTGTTAGATTAGTAGTATCTACTATTACACTGTCGTTTTCTCTTGTGCATTTACATCCAAGGTATGTTAAGATTCTACTCGCCGCAAAAACGTCCGAGAGTTTCGGGCAATTATGTAGCACAGTTGGTGTTTTCCCAAGTAATGTTGCTGCAAGAAGCGGCAAGGCACTGTTCTTTGCACCGTGTACTGCAATCTCTCCTGATACTCTTGTTCCACCCTCTACAAACTGTTACCAGATGTAAATCTTGTCGAAT
>CALMXN010000013.1 GCA_937871145.1 uncultured Clostridia bacterium | reverse complement strand
GATTTGACGGAATTGAGCTTGGAAGATATTATAACCCGACAATCACAACAATAAAACAGCCGGAAGAAAAATTAGCACAAAAAAGCATTCAGCTTATTATTGATAGTATAGCAGAAGGTAAACAGGGAAAACATATAATATTAGATGCTTTCCTTGTAGAAGGTAGTTCAGTAAGAGAAATATAATTTAGTATTATGCATATCTGTGGATATGATAATAAATATATTCTAAGGAGAATTTTTATGAAGAAATTTTTAGCCCTATGTCTTTCAGTACTTATGTGTGCTTCATTGGTTGCATGTGGTTCTGGAGATGATAACAGCAAGGCAGCAACAGGTGAAAAGAAAAAAGTTACCTTGAAGGTTTGGGGAGCTCAGGAAGAACAAGAACTTCTTGGCAAACTTATTGCTGATTTCAAAAAAGCAAACTCTGACAAGGATTACACAATTGAGCTTGGCGTAGTAAGTGAAGCTGACGCTAAGACAAAGGTTCTTGAAGATACTGCAGCAGCAGCTGACGTATTTGCTTTCGCTAACGACCAGTTGAACGATCTTGTGAAAGCTGGTGCACTTTATGAAATCACAAAGAACAAAGATGAAATTGTTAGTGCAAACTCACCTTCATCAATTGATGCGGCTTCAAAGGACGGCGTACTTTATGGTTATCCTATGACAGCTGACAATGGTTACTTCCTTTACTATGACAAGAGCGTTATCACAGCAGATGATGCTAAGTCATTCGAAAAGATGCTTGAAGTATCAGCTGCAAAGGATAAGAAGGTTGTAATGGATGTATCAAATGGTTGGTATATTGCTTCATTCTTCCTTGGTGCAGGCGGAAAGCTTGAACTTTCAAAAGATGGTAAGCAGATCTGTGACTTCAACAATGATAACGGCGTTCTTGCTGGTGAATCAATCAAGAATATCACAGCTTCAAAGGGCTTTATGACAGGTGACGACGATGTTATCAAGGGCGGTTTCGGTAAGAAGATCGCTGCAGCAGTTACAGGTGCTTGGAATGCAAAAGACATCAAGGCTATCCTTGGTGACAACTATGCAGCAACAAAGCTCCCAACATTCAAACTTGGTGACAAGGACGTTCAGATGAGCAGCTTCGCTGGTTGTAAGGTTGTAGGTGTTAATACTGAAACAAAGGCTCCTGTTGATGCAATGGCTCTTGCTGAATTCATCACAAACGAAAAAGCTCAGATCGAAAGATTTGAAAAGAGAGGCCTTGGACCTTCAAACATCAAAGCAGCTTCTTCAGACGCTGTAAAGGCTGACATTGCACTTTCAGCTCTTGCTGAACAGAGCAAGTATGCTTATTCGCAGAACAACGTTAGCGGAAGCTACTGGGATCCAGCTGAAGCATTCGGTACGGCAATGGAAGCAAAAGACTATTCAAAGACAGTTAAGCAACAGCTTGACGCAATGGTTGCTCAGATAACAAAATAACTTAGTTATTAATAAGTTTCAATGACAGCTTGAAGCCCCAGGCTTCAAGCTGTTTATAACTAAATAACATTTTAAATAAATGTTAAGGGGGCTGGATAATGTGAACCCAAGCGAAAAAAGCCGAAATCCACTTGTAAATCTGGGTAGAAGTATAATACTTTTCTTTAATTCTATAGCAGCGGCGATAGGCAATTTCTTTAAGATTCTCATAAAAGGCGATTTCAGAACAAAACTTTCATTTATAATAATGGGCTTCGGAAATTTATTCCGGGGACAGATATTACGAGGATTATTATATCTCGGGCTTCAGGTAGTCTATATAGCATATATGATAGGTTTCGGCTGGAACTATCTGAAAAACATTGCTACTCTTGGTACGGCAACACGAATCAAAAAGTGGAATGCTGAACTCGAAATATTTGAATATATTCAAGGCGACAATTCAATGAAAATTCTGTTGTTCAGCGTAGTTTCAATAGTGATTTCATTGGTCTTCCTTATTTTCTATATTAAGAACATAAAATCTGCATACAGATCAGAGCTGTTGGCTAAGAGCGGAAGTAAGCTTCCTACTGCTATTGATGATGCAAAATCATTAATGAACGAAAGATTCCACGTAACAATGTTATCTGTTCCAACAATAATGATTATATCGTTTACAGTACTGCCTATCATCTTTATGATTTGTATTGCTTTCACAAACTTTGATAAAAACCATCAGCCACCAGGAAACCTTTTTACCTGGATTGGCTTTGATAACTTTAACAATATGCTTTTCAAGGATAAAATTCAGAAGGATACATTGCTCAATGTATTTACATGGACAATGATATGGGCATTTTTTGCAACCTTCCTTAATTATATCTTTGGTATGATTCTTGCTATGATTATCAACAAAAAGGGCATAAAGCTGAAATCAATGTGGAGAACATTCTTCGTAATTACAATTGCTGTTCCACAATTCGTAACACTTATGCTTATGTCAAAGCTTTTTGCTGATCAGGGTCCTGTTAATTCCATACTTATGAATCTTGGATTAATCAATGATAATATTCAGTTCCTTACTGACACAAGCTCACAGTTGCCGAGAATTATGTGTATTCTCATCAATATGTGGGTAGGTATCCCATATACAATGCTTATCACAACAGGTATTCTTATGAATATTCCTGAAGAAATGTATGAGAGTGCGAGAATTGACGGAGCTAATCCTTATGTAATGTTCACAAAGATTACTTTGCCATTTATGTTATTCATAACAACTCCATACCTTATCACACAGTTTGTCGGTAACATCAACAACTTTAATGTTATCTACCTTTTGACAGCCGGTGGGCCATTGTCACTTGATTACTATCAGGCAGGTAAGACAGACCTGTTGGTAACGTGGCTGTATAAGCTGACGGTAAATGAACAGAATTACAGCGTAGCGTCAACAATCGGTATTTTTGTATTTGCTATTACTGCAGTACTCTCACTTATTGTTTATAATATGTCATCATCTGCAAAGAGGGAGGATCAGTTCAAATGATAAAGAGCTATAAGTTAAGCAGAAAGTTATCGAACACTTTTATATATATTATTCTGACTGTTCTGTCAATCATATGGTTGCTTCCTATTGCATGGTTGGTTATGTTTTCATTCAATGCTGACAAAGGTATGTACCATCCGGAATATATCATTCCGACAAACTGGACACTTGATAACTATATAAACCTTTTTACAAAAACAGATCTTTTCAAATTCCCGACATGGTTTATGAATACTCTGATTATTGCTTGTATATGCTGTGTTTTGTCAACCTTCTTTGTTCTTGCAACAAGCTATACATTCAGCCGTCTTAGATTCAAATCAAGAAAGAAAATCATGAACATTTCACTTGTTCTTGGAATGTTCCCTGGCTTTATGAGTATGATAGCTATCTATCATATGCTTAAAGAACTTCTTCACCTTGAACAATCAAAGCTATCATTAATTCTTATCTATTCTGGTGGTGCTGCTCTTGGGTACTTTATTTCAAAGGGCTTTTTTGATACTATCCCAATGGCGCTTGATGAAGCAGCAACTCTTGACGGTGCAACAAAAAATCAGATTTTCTGGAAGATTACTCTTCCTATGTCAAAGCCAATTATTGTTTATACTGCATTGACTTCATTCATTGCTCCTTGGCTTGACTTTATCTTTGTAAGTGTAATTATGAAGGATAACTATAAAAATTACACAGTTGCGCTCGGATTGTTCCAGATGATTTCAAGAGAAAATGTATATCAGTACTTCACACAGTTCTGTGCTGGTGCTGTTATAGTAGCTATCCCGATATCAGTTCTGTTTATATTTATGCAGAAATTCTATGTCGGCGGTGTTGTCGGAGGATCAGTAAAGGGATAACAGTCTCTTTGATTTATGACTAACAAATATCTTTTTTGTTAGTCATAAATTTTATACCGAAATAATCGTTTTTATATACCGAAAAGGTGATTTTATGAAGAAATTTTTATTGATATGCCTTAGCGCTATGATATTTTTCACAGCGTGTGGTAAAGGCAGAAGTGAAACTGAGAAAACTATTAACGAAGAATATCCAAAGATAATAAATGATAATTATAAAAATTATTATGAGATTTATCTCGGCGGATTTTATGATACAGACAAGGACGGAGTAGGCGACTTAAAAGGGCTTATTAAAAAGCTTGATTACTTAAATGACGGGGATCCGAAAACAAAAACCGACCTCGGAATTACTGGCATATGGCTTATGCCGATAATGCCTTCACCGACCTATCATAAATACGACGTAACAGATTACATGGCTATTGATCCGCAGTATGGCACAATGGCGGATTTTGAAAAGCTTTCAAAGCTATGCAAGGAAAGAGGCATTGATTTAATCATTGACCTTGTACTTAATCATACTTCTGCACAGCATCCGTGGTTTCAGTCGGCAATAAAAAGCATGAGAATTGAGCCTTGCGGACAGAAGGTATGCAAATATGAAGAAAAATGCCGTGAGCATAATCCTTATTGTCAGTATTACAACTTTAAACAGGATTCACAAGGCAAGGGAATGTATGTTGTTCCTGGTGCAGGCGACTGGTATTATGAAGCTGGATTCTGGGATCAGATGCCTGATTTAAACCTTGATAATCCGGCATTAAGAGACGAAATCTTAAAGATTTCAAAGTTCTGGATTGAAAAGGGAGTAAAGGGCTTTAGACTTGATGCGACAACACAGTTCTATGCTGAAAACACAACAAAGAATGTTGAGTTTTTAAGCTGGTTTACAACAGAGCTTAAAAAAATCAAGCCTGATATTTATATGGTTGGCGAAGCGTGGACAGATGAAAGCATTATCAAGGATATGTACGCAAGCAAGCTCCCGAGTTTCTTTAATTTCGGCTTTTCACAGGTTGACGGTAACTTTATCAAGAGCGTAAGAATGGGGACAGGCGCTACACTTGCTAAAGAGTTAGAGGCTTGGCAGAAGGATATACGTTCAAAGTATCCTGATGCTATTGATGCAGCCTTTCTTTCAAATCACGATAATGCACGAAGTGCAGGCGGACTTGGCAGAAAGCTTGTTCTTGAAAAAATGGGCGCTGCTGTTTATATGCTTGCACCGGGAAATTTCTTTATATATTATGGCGAAGAAATCGGAATGACAGGTTCCGGCATAGATGAAAACAAGCGACAGCCACTTGTATGGTCACTTAAAAATAAAACAGGCATTACAAAGCCTGTTGCTGGTTCAACAAATTCCGAATTGCTTAAAGCTGGTATTGATCAACAATTAAAGGACAAAAATTCATTACTTAACTATTATAGGGACATAATAAGATTAAAGGATTTAAACCCTGAAATTGCAAGAGGGACAATTACTGCACTTGACCTTAATAATGAGTCAATATGTGCATATAAGAGTGAATATAATGGCTCATCAGTGTATATAATTCACAATCTTTCAAAGCAGGAGGTTGACATAAATTTTCCAGGTGATATATTTAGTAATGTAGAATTAAGAGGAAAATTAACAGCTGATGGTGGAACGATAGAACTTAATAAGAGCAATCTTAAAATGCCTTCATATTCTACTGTAATTTTAAGAGAAAAAAGCTAAGGTGGTAAATATATGAGCAAAATGAGTATTGATAATTCACGCTCAGCGGGGATACTTCTTCCTGTTTCGAGTCTGCCATCCAAATATGGCATCGGCAACTTCGGAAAAGAAGCATATGAATTTGTTGATTATCTGGTTGAGTGTGGACAGAAATACTGGCAGATACTCCCGATAGGTCCAACAAGCTTTGGTGACAGCCCTTATCAGTCTTTTTCAGCTTTTGCAGGGAATCCGTATTTTATTGATTTTGATATGCTTATCGGTGAAGAGCTCCTTGAAAATAGGGATGTAGATAATATCGACTGGGGAATCGACGAAGGAAGTGTCGAATACGATAAAATCTATGAGAGTAGATTCAAGGTTTTAAGAATTGCTTTTGAAAACTTTAAAAAACTGGATCAAAAGGAATACAAGTCTTTTTATAATAAGAACAAGCATTGGATAAAAGATTATGCTTTATATATGGCAATCAAGGTGAAGTTCGACAACAAGTCATGGCTTGAGTGGGATGATGATATAAGACTACACAAAAAATCAGCGCTTCATCATTATTCTGAAATGCTTGCTGATGATATATATTTCTGGTGCTTTTTGCAGTTCAAATTCTTTGAACAGTGGTATAAGCTAAAAGAATATGCAAACATTAATGGTATAAAAATCATCGGTGATATTCCTATATATGTTTCAATGGACTCAGCAGACACCTGGGCAAACAGTGACTTGTTCCAACTTGATGAGAATCACAGACCAACTGTTGTAGCAGGATGTCCGCCTGACTGCTTCTCTGACGACGGTCAGTTATGGGGTAACTCAATATATGACTGGGCTGTTATGGAAAAGGACGGCTTTTCATGGTGGAAGGACAGAATCTCATTTAGCTGCACAATTTATGATGTAATAAGAATTGACCACTTCATCGGCATAGTAAGATACTATGCAATTCCAGCAGATCATGACAATGCACGAAAAGGAAAGTTCCACAAAGGACCTGGATATGCTCTTATAAAGGCAATTGATGAGGCGAGAGGTGAAAGTCAGATTATCGCTGAAGATCTCGGCGTTGTCGTTGAACCTGTCAGAAAGCTCATAAAGCGTTCAGGCTATCCTGGAATGAAAATTCTACAGCACGCTTTCGATGGTAATCCTGAAAACGAACATTTACCTATAAATTATGAAAAGAACTTCTGCGTATATCTTGGTACTCACGATAATGACACTATGGCCGCTGTAATAGAACAGATGTCAGATGAGAAGAAGCAGAATATGCTTAACTATATAGGAAAAGATAACTGTGACGATATAATATGGGATCTTATCAGACTTGCTTATTCAAGTGTAGCAAAAATGGTTGTTATTCAGATGCAGGATATACTTGGACTTGACAATGATTCAAGAATGAATATTCCGTCAACAGTCGGCTGTAACTGGAAGTGGCGTGTTGATAAATCAGTACTTACAAGTGAAACAGCTGAAAAATTAAAATTATTATCAAAGGTTTACGGCAGATAGCCTTTGATTGTCTGGAGGAATTTATGAACACAAATTTCAAAAATAATATAGACGTAATTCTTGATTATGATTACGGAAAAACTGCAGAGAATGCAACAACAACAGAGCTTTACAATGCAATCTCAAAAGCTGCTATGGAAGAAATGAGAAATACTCAGACAAAGCTTTCCGAGAAGAAAACTGCCTGCTATTTTTCAGCAGAATTTTTAATCGGACGTCTTGTATACAGCAATCTTCTTAACCTTGATCTTCTTAATGATACAAAGGAATATCTTGAGGACAACGGTCTTGATATAACTATCTTTGAGGATATTGAAGATAACGCACTTGGAAATGGCGGTCTTGGAAGACTTGCCGCCTGTTTTTTAGATAGTGCCGCAACACAGAACATTCCACTTGACGGATACGGAATCCGATATAAGTACGGTATCTTCAAACAGTATTTTGAAGATGGACTTCAGAAGGAAATTCCGGACAACTGGCAACGCTTCGGCGATCCTTGGTCAGTAAAAAGAGATGACAAGGCTGTTGTTGTTGAATTCGGTGATCAGAAGGTTCTTGCTGTACCATATGATACACCAGTAATCGGATACAGAAACAACGTAGTAAATACTCTCAGATTATACGAAGCACAGTCACTTGAAAGCTTTGACTTTGATTTATTTAACCAGCAGAAATATGATAAGGCATTTGAGAAGAAGAACGCCGCTGAAGCAATTTCAGCTGTTCTATATCCAAATGATGATACAGACAAGGGTAAAAAACTTCGAATCAAACAGCAGTACTTCTTTGTTTCTGCAGCATTGCAGAATATTATT
>CALMXN010000012.1 GCA_937871145.1 uncultured Clostridia bacterium | reverse complement strand
AAGAGGCTGTTCAATATTATATAAAAGGTCGGACATTTCTGTGAGTTCAACCTCCGCCTTTAATCTTTCACACAAAGCAGGAAGTGAAGCAATGTCAGAATAATCATCCATATCCTTGCGATAGCTTACTTTATAAGTCTTGCACAGATTTTCAACTGTATATTCACTCGCCATTGAGTTAAGGATATATCCAGCGAGGTCACAGTTAAAAGTGAGGTTTTTAAGCTCTTTCTTATTTTCAAAAGCAAACTTATATGCCGACTTGCCCTCGAAGGTTTTCTTCTCATTTGTACATTCAAAAAGCTTTAAAATAAGCTCTTTTTCGTCAGTTGTGTATATGATATTCCTGACAAGTATCTGTGATTTACAGCTTGTATATATGAAAAATACTTCTGTCTTATCTTTGATAATCTTGTCAAGGTCAGCATTATCAAGTTCTTTTATGGCGTATTTTATCTTTGGTGCTTTATCCTCAATTTCGACTTCTTCTGAAGCTTTTTCTGAAGTGCTGCCACCGACTTTTTCTAAAAGCTTGAACATTTCAAGGTCTGTGAGAATTTCTGACAATGCATTATTGTCTTTTTCAGCAATTTTATAACAGCAAGCTTCCTGCTCAACAGGGACATCCTTGCATATTGTAACAAGCCACTTGCTCTGAAAAGCAGCGTCTTTTCCATTTTCAAGTTTTGTTCTTACCGACTGAGTCAGCTTTGCAGTTTCAAGATTCTCGTATAGCTTTTCAACGCTGCCGTGTTCACTTATGAGCGCAAGTGCAGTTTTTTCACCGATTCCTGCAACTCCTGAAATATTATCAGAACTATCGCCCATTAATGCTTTTACTTCGATAAGCTGGATAGGGTCAAGACCATAAACTTCTTTAATTTTTTCTGGTGTATATATTATAGTTTCCCTTGTGGTTGCAAGGCGGACAGTTACATTATTGTTAACAAGCTGAAGGCTGTCACGGTCACCAGTGAGGATATAACACTCATCTCCACTTTCGGTATAGATTCTCGATAATGTTCCTAAAATATCATCAGCCTCATACCCCTCAACCTCGAGGATTTTTATTCCCATAGAAGTAAGAATTGTCTTGATAACAGGCATCTGCTGATAAAGTTCAGCAGGCATACCCTTTCGGTTTGCCTTATAGGTATCAACCTTTTTATGCCTGAAGGTTGGTGCCTTCAAGTCAAATGCGACTGCAACGCAATCAGGTTTTACAATATCCAGTTCCTTGAGATAGATATTCATAAAGCCTGTTATGGCATTTGTGAAAAAGCCTTTGGAATTTGTAAGCATTTTAATTCCGTAGAAGGCTCTGTTCATTATACTGTTACCGTCAATTGCAAGCAGTTTCATATAATTCTCCTTTATTAAGAACTTCGTTAATATTTTCAAAAGAGCGATCACAAAATTGCCGAACAAAAGTATATCATTTGTCCATTTATGACAAGGTAATTTTGTCGCTCGTGCGCATTGTAATGATAGACTGGCAAGGAAAAATCCGAGTCGCGAGAGCGCAAGCGGTTCGCTTGTCTGAGGATTTTTCTTGATTTCTTGGGTTACTTTCTGTATCAAGACAGAAAGTAACATAAAACTTCAATAATTATTATGTGGTGGCTTTGCGGTCGCCCCCACACCCCTTCGCATTACAAAATTAGAAATTTAATTTCAATTCGTACTTCGATCTTTTTATTAATTGCTATATAATTAGCATAGATTGTCTTCAGTTATATTCTATTATATCACAATTTAGTGGAAAACCCTATATTTTTTTCAGATTTTATGGTAAACTTATTAGTGTTAAAAACACTCTGGAGATTTATAATGAAAACTATAAAAATCGGTAATGTTAAAATAGAACAGACAGCCTGTCTTGCTCCAATGGCATCAGTTGCCGATAGAGCATACAGAACACTTTGCAAGGAATTTCATGCTTAACAGATTTTGAAAGGCCAATGGCTTTGCAGCTTTTTGGCGAAGAACCTGAATTTATGAAACAAGCTGTCGAATTGTTAAAGAAATATACACCTTGTATAATAGATATTAATATGGGTTGCCCTGTTCCTAAAATTGCTGGAAATGGTAGCGGCAGTGCTTTGATGAAAAATCCAAAGCTTGCGTCAGAAATTGTTAAGGCTGTGGTTTCTGTTTCAGACGTGCCTGTTACTGTGAAAATCCGTGCCGGTTGGGATCCCGAAAATATAAATGCTGTTGAATTTGCAAAAATGCTTGAGGACAGCGGTGCGTCGGCGGTAGCTGTTCATGGACGAACAAAAGCACAGATGTACAGTGGAAAAGCTGACTGGGATATTATAAGAATGGTTAAAGAGGCTTTGAACATTCCTGTCATCGGTAATGGTGATGTTGCTTGTGTCGAAGATTGCGTAAAAATGTACGAGCAGACAGGCTGTGACCTTGTAATGATAGGGCGTGGTAGCTATGGACGTCCGTGGATATTTGAGCAGATATACGAGTATTACAATTCAGGAAGAATTGTTCCCGAGCCTACACTTGAAGAAAAGATGAAGATTTTGCTTCACCACGTTAAGATGATTGTTGACAACAAGGGTGAGCGAATGGGAATAAAAGAAGCAAGAAGTCACGTTGCGTGGTATATAAAAGGACTACACAACGCAGCAAGCTTCAGGAATGAATGTGGCAAGCTATCAACCTTTACAGAGGTTGAGGCACTTGCGGAAAAAGTCATAAAATCAGAAATGGAGTGGACTAAGCATGACAGTTAAAAAATTCGGTTATAATCTTGAGGTTGATATTCACGGTATGACTGTTGCGGAGGCTAAAAAAGAACTTGCAAGTCTTCTTACAAAATGCGACAAGGCAACCCATGAAATTGACGTTATTCACGGCTGTCACGGTGGAACTGCTCTTCTGAATTTCGTCAGACGTGAATTTTCCCATCCAAGACTTGTCAAGAGAATTCTGAGTCTTAATAATGGTATGACAACTTTAGTAATAAAACCTTAAACGGAGGATACACTGTGCCTAATTATACATTTGAAAAGCTTAGTGATACTATTGAAATATGCATAAGTGACGAGCATCGTTTCGGAACTGATGCTTTTCTTCTTGCTGATTTTGCTTCACCAAGAAAAAAAGACCTTGTGTGTGACCTTTGCACTGGTAGTGGTATTATAGCTTTACTTATGAAGAAGAACTTTAATCCAAAGCATATTATTGCTGTTGATATACAAGCACAAGCCATTGAACAGCTTGAAATGTCAGTTAAAAAATCAAAACTTGATAATGTTAAGCCCATTTGTGCTGACCTAAAAGAACTTTGGGATAATGCACCCGACAGAACGCTTGATGTTGTCACCTGTAACCCACCATACAAGATTAATAACACTGGCGCAAAAAACGACCTTGACGCTGCTACAATAGCAAGGCACGAGGTCTTGTGCAATATTGAGGATGTTTGTGAAAGTGCTTCAAGACTTTTAAAATTCGGTGGAAGACTCTGCATCTGCAATCGTCCTGAAAGACTCGGTGATGTAATCACTGCTATGAAAAAAAATGATATTGAGCCAAAAAGATTAAGATTTGTGAGCAAGAATCCTGACACTGCACCCTGGCTATTCCTAATTGAAGGAAAAAAAGGTTCAAAGCCTTATATGAAGGTTGAGCCTCAGCTTTATACTCAGGGTGAAAATGGTTTTTCAGATGAGCTTTTAAATATTTACGGAAAGGTTGTGGAATAATGAGCGGAAAGCTTTATGTTGTGGGAACCCCTATCGGCAACCTTTCAGATATGACCTTCAGAGCAATTGAAACCTTGAAGGAGGTTGACTTTGTCGCCTGTGAGGATACAAGAGTTTCAGCAAAGCTTCTCAATTATTTTGAAATAAAAAAACCGCTTGTAAGCTATTACGAACATAACGCAAAATCAAGTGGCGAGCATATAATTTCAAAACTTCTTGCTGGGGAAAGCTGTGCGGTTATCACTGATGCTGGAATGCCTTGTATTTCTGACCCTGGTGAAGATCTCGTGAAATCCTGTAATGAAAATAATATTCCTGTGCTTGTTGTTCCTGGTCCGAGTGCGGTAATATCTGCTCTTGCAATAAGCGGACTCAACACCTCAAGATTTTCTTTCGAAGGGTTTTTGTCAACAACAAAGCGTAGCCGTTTTGAACATCTTGCTTCTGTTGCTAATTCGACAAATACTCTGATTTTCTACGAAGCTCCGCACAAGCTTCTTTCAACATTAAAAGATATGCTCACTTATTTCGGTGACAGAAAAATCTCTTTATGTCGTGAACTGACGAAAATCCATGAAACTGTGTCCAGGACAACCCTGTGTAAAGCTGTTGAGCATTACACCGAAAACACACCGAGGGGCGAATTTGTGCTTGTTATCGAGGGAGCAACTTCAGAAGATAGTGAAGAAGGCCTCACTCTTGACGGCGCAGTATCAAAAGTTCAGGCACTTGTTGATAAAGGTATGCGTGTTGCTGATGCCTGCAAGGAAATTGCAAAGATAACAGATTTCAGCAAGGGAGATATTTATTCAAAATATCTTGAAAACAGATAAAACAAAAACCGTTTTAACGAAAGTCAAAACGGTTTTATCTTATACAACTGTTGTGTTAAAGCCACCCTTTAAGAAAAACAGCTCACGGATTGCTATTGCAGAACCTGCGAGGAATCTGTTCTTATCTTCAATAATGCTTAGGTCAATCATTTTTGAAATTTCACCGCCTGCTATACTCTCAAGAGTATTTTTAAAGTATGTAAATTCCTTTGTGTTGAACTTAAAATCGTGCATTACGAATTTCTGTGGGTTTGTTGAGAAAACAAGATTATTTACGAGAACTGCAGTAAGAGCAACAGCATCTGTATACGTTTTCATTAGATTATCGTCGCCATTCTGCAATGCATCAAACATCATTGAACGTGTAACCTTACTTATAGATCGGAAGAGCGTCGTGTAGGGAAAGAG
>CALMXN010000011.1 GCA_937871145.1 uncultured Clostridia bacterium | reverse complement strand
AACGCAACAAGCTGTCGGCAGAAATTGAACGAATGGAGAAAAGCGAAAATATTACAGCGCAGGAAATCGCAAAGAAGAAAGCCGAGCTTGATGAAACGTTGATATTGTCAATATCACTTGACACATTTTACTCAAAAATTTTGATGATAACATGTGCGTATAGGAATAAATATTCATGGAGCGTAGCGAAATGGATATTTATTCCTATACGCACCGAAAATTTTTACGCTGCCGATTTTTGCGTTTCATAATACCGTCTGCGTTTAACTGCAGGTGGCAACCCGCCATTTCCAGAACAAATTCTGCGATTATTCCAATAACTCATAAAGTATCGCCATATCATGGTTTTAAGCTCTTCTATGGTGTAATTTTCTGATTTTCTGTTTCTACTGTAAAATAGTTCTTCTTTCATTCTCGCCCACATACTTTCGCAGCGTGCGTTATCGTGGCATCTGCCACCAGCACTGTTCATACTTTGCACAAGCCCTGATTCGGTAATTGCCAGCCTGTATTTTTCACTTGTATATTGGCTCCCTCTATCTGAATGGAGTATTGCCCCTTGCAAGAGTGGATGTGATTTTACGGCGTTTTCCACCGTCTGGACACATAATTCTGCTCTCATGTTATCTGCTATTGCAAGTCCTAAAGCACTGACATCGTAACAGTCAAAAATCGCAGAAATATACAGCTTTCCTTCCTTTGATTTTATTTCTGTTATGTCTGTAACGCACTTTTCACATGGCTCATCTGCCTTAAAATCACGCTTCAGTAGGTCATCAGACTTTCTTGCCTCTTTGTCAGCCTTGGTGATTCCGTTGGGCTTTCTTCTGGGTTTATGAGTAAGTCCAATATCGTTCATCACACGATAAACGGTGCTTTCACTTGGTATTTTAATACATTCTGGATTTTTTAATAAAAGAGCCTCGTGCATGCGAACCTTTCCATATGTATCGTTGCATTCGTCCTCCTTAACAATTTTCATCATCTCAGCCGCCAGAGTTTCGTATTTCCAAGGCTTATTACGATTTTCTAGATAATTGTAATATCCCTGTCTAGTAACATCAAGTGCTCTGCAACAGAAAGCAATTTTTCCCTTGATTTTTCCATCATCGGTTTTCAGGGCAATAAATTTCATTCTTTCTTTTTTGCAGACCTCTGACGGCTGGCTGCGAAAAAAGCACTGGCTTCCTCCAAAAATTCGTTGAGTTCATTCAGTCTCTTATTTTCCTTCTCAAACTCTTTGATTTCTTTACGCAGCTTCCTGACCTCTTCAGCAAGGCTCATTGCATTTTCTGGTGTTCTTTCATCAACGTCGAGCTCACCATTTTTTGCAGCCGTTATCCATCCATACAATGTGCTATACGGCACTCCTAGCTCGTTGCTTGCTTTCTTATTTCCGATTTCTTTCGCAAGCTTTATCGCTTGCTCTTTGTAGCTCTTATCATAATTTTTTGCTTCTGCCATTTCTCAACACTCCTTTTTCTTATTATATTTTTTTGAGTATGAAGTGTCAAGTTTTATTATACTACATCAAGATGTTGATTCAGTTTGTTGCTCAGGAGCAGTTCCTGATACAGAACGTCCTTC
>CALMXN010000010.1 GCA_937871145.1 uncultured Clostridia bacterium | reverse complement strand
TCGAGGTGAAAATACCAAAAACGGTGAAATAAACTGAGATATACCCTCAACTCATACATGAATATTGCATTATATTTGCAAACAGAAACGCAGCCCAAGAGGCTATGGCAAATAAAAAAGCAATAAATAAGGCAATGTCAACCCATTAAGTTATGTAGCAGAAAAGCTGTTCTATGATTGAATTAAAAAAAACTTTATAGCGTTATATAATTTAAATATTAACGCTATAAAGTTTTTGTTTATTGTGTAAATGTAAATTCGATACCGAATGAACTCTATTTTGCTTCATTCATTAGACCTTCAATATAAAGGCGTGTCATCTCAGTCTTGCCGTTTGTACGTATTGTGATGCTCTTTTTGAATTTACCTGGAAATTTTCCACTACCGTTATATGTAACTTTAATTTCACCTTTCTCTCCTGGCATAATAGGTGCCTTTGGATAAGAAGGAACAGTACATCCACAACTTGCAACAGCCTGATTGATTACAAGAGGACCATCACCAATATTTGTAAATGAGAATGTAGTTTTTTGAATAGGGCTTTTTTCTGAAAAAGTACCAAGGTCGACAGTCACTTTATCAAATCTGATGTCAGCTTGTTTCTGTGCAGAAGCCATTGTAAAGAATGTCATCAGCATCATTGCTATTGTTATTATCTTTTTCATGTCTCTAATTTTTGTAAATGTTATTGTTATAGCCGCAAAAGTAATAAAGATTTTGAATATTTATATGATAAAGCCTTTTTTTTATAAAATATTAAACGTTTAACAAATACGGATGTTCTGATTTTATAAATTAGATATAGGCAAATCATAAAATTAAATCCCTTCATCAATTAAGAGAAGGGATTTAATTATATATTCTTTAATTACTATTTTTAGTAACTTTTTGCTATAATGACACGACATTTAGCAGGCTTACCTGATACCATGTCAATGCCTTCGGTTTGCTCGTATGCAAACGGTACGCATCTTATTGTTGCCTGAGTATCTTCTTTTATCTTTGCTTCAGTTTCGGCAGTGCCGTCCCAGTGGCACAGATAGAAGCCTCCATTTTTCACGCGTTCTTTGAACTCATCATAGTTTTCGCATTCGTAAACGTGAGCATCACGATATTTTCTTGCTTTCTCAAACAAGTTATTCTGGATATCATCAAGCAAGCCCTTAACTCGCTCCACAATTCCATCAAAGCTGACGTTCTCTTTTTCCAAAGTGTCACGTCGCATGATTTCGATAGTGTTGTTTTCTAAATCACGTCCGCCCATTACTAGACGTACAGGAACACCTTTAAGTTCATAGTCAGCAAACTTGAATCCAGGTCTCTTGTTGTCGGAATCATCATATTTAACGCTTATGCCAATTTCTAGCAGCTTGTCTATTACAGGCTGTAATTTAGCTGAAATAGCATTGTGTTGTTCGTCACCCTTGAAAATAGGTACTATTACGACCTCAATAGGTGCGAGCTTTGGTGGAAGAACAAGTCCGTTATCATCGCTATGAACCA
>CALMXN010000009.1 GCA_937871145.1 uncultured Clostridia bacterium | reverse complement strand
AATGTGACTGGAGTTCAGACGTGTGCTCTTCCGATCTGTAACATCCGATATCACCAGAATAAACTGCTTTCATTCCTTTTGTTGCTTCCTTAACCGCGAAGAATGAAGCTCTGTGAGGGCATCCAGCACATAAAACTGGCGGGCGAACAGGTAACTGTGGCAATTCTAAGTTTTCTTTTTCAGGTAGCTTTTTGTTAAGGTATTTGTAAACAACACTGATAATATTATCTACTGAATTTTCACCAGCGTTTGGAATATCACCAGTTAGCTTTCCTTTAATAGTAACCTTAATATTATATAAACCGCAAAGATAGATAAGTTCCTTTTCAATAACAGGGTCAAGTTCTTCAACAACAAGAACCTCATCAACACTATTAAGGAAATCTACACAGATTTTTTCAGGAACAGGGTAGGTTGATATTTTTAGAAGATTATATTCTGATTCATCAATACCTTTTAAAGCTTCCTTAACATAGGCATAGCTTCCACCACCACTTGCTATACCTTTCTTTCCTTTGCCTTTAGTAAAGTTTCTTTCATAATCGCAGAAGTCAACGCTCATTTGTTTCAGATCTTCTTCAAGCTTAATATGATTCAAGTATGTCAGGCGAGGGAAGATGACCCATTTACTGTCTTTAATAAAGCCTTCTGGCTTTGGAATATTAATTTTCTCAAGTAATTCAACAGGAGCACAGCTGTGGCAGACTCTTGTTGTTGGTCTGAAAATTACAGGCCTATGATATTTTTCTGAATATTCAAAAGCCTTGCCTATCATGAGATAAGCTTCTTCAGCATTTGATGGATCGAAAACAGCAATTTTTGCGAACTTCCCGAAATGTCTTGTATCCTGTTCAGTCTGTGATGATATAGGGCCTGGATCGTCAGCAACAACAATAACCATTCCACCTTTGACACCAATATAATTCAGGCTCATCAGCGGGTCAGATGCAACATTAAGACCAACTTGCTTCATTGTTACCATAACTCTTGCACCAGTATATGATGCACCAGCAGCAACTTCAAGTGCAGATTTTTCATTGGTTGACCATTCAACGTGAATTGAACCATCATTGTTCTTTGAAACAGTTTCAAGAACTTCAGTTGATGGAGTTCCTGGATAGCCTGTTACTACAGAAACACCCGCTCTGATTGCGCCTAGTCCTATTGCTTCATTACCCATAAGTAACTTCTTTGCCATGATATTTCTCCTTTAAAAAATAAAAAATAAAATAAAAAAAGCCCATGACCAACGGTCAAGGACGAGTTGTTCTCGTGGTGCCACCTTGATTTACAGGGAAACCCTGCCTCATTAAGAATACTGATATATTCTCTGACTTTTACGCAGTCATACGTCACGGATACTCAAAATAATTTTTCACCATGCCCTCCGCGGTCCATTTAAAACACCGTACCTGCAAGCTCCCAGCAAACGCTTGCTCTCTGTGAGGTCGTATAATCTGAATGTCAGACTTTGTTTTTTTATCTCCGCATCAACGGTTTATATTTATATTATATAGTTTATAACCATTACTATCATTTGTCAAGGTAAATAAAGAAAATCAGTAATTTATTTTACAAAATTCAATTTTAATATAGACATTTATTACGATTATAGTATAATTAATTTTGGAATTTGTATATGAAAGGAATTTAAGCTATGAAAAATTTTTTGCCTAATAATAGTTTTATAAACGATGCTAAATCAGCAAAATTTCAACCTACTGTAGTTATTCAGATATTGATTTTTATTGTTATTCTTATTGCAACTTCATTTGCACAGGCGATACCAATTGGTATTGTAATGATTGCACAGATATTTACTTCGAGTGATTTTGATGTCAAAAATCCTGATAGTATTCAAAATGCAATTAATAAGGTTATATCTTCAAGAACAACCTTAGTTGCCGAACTTATTACGACGGTTGTTATTTCATTCCTTGTAATAATCTATTGCAGATGTATCGAGAAAAGAAATTTCAGATCAATGGGCTTTGTAAAAAAGAGAGCAGTTCCACAATATTTAATAGGAATAATAATTGGTTTTGCAATGTTCAGTGCCTGTGTTCTGATTTGTGTACTTACAAATTCTCTTGAGTATAAAGGAATTATAGTTCAGGGAAATGTATTATTTATTGTTCTTTTCTTCATCGGTTTTCTGTTTCAGGGGATGGAAGAAGAAGTTCTTATGCGTGGTTATTTAATGCCATCACTTTCAAACAAAATTCCAATAGTTGCAGCAATATTACTTAATTCAGTGCTGTTTTCTATGCTTCATCTTGCAAATGACGGAATTACTGCTCTTGCTTTTATAAATCTTATTCTTTACGGAATTTTCATTTCAGTTTATGTAATTAGAACAAACAGCTTATGGGGTGCCTGTGCGATACATTCAGTATGGAACTTTGTACAGGGAAATTTCTACGGTATTTTTGTAAGTGGCATGGATACGAAAACTTCAGTTTTCAGGTTTACTCCTGTGGATAATGGTGAATTATTTAATGGTGGTGATTTCGGCCTCGAAGGTGGTCTGGCTGTTACTTTTGTATTGATTCTTTCGACTGCTTTGACTTTATTATTAACAGGAAATAAAAAATCAGAAGAAAATACATAGCGAGAAGACCCGATAAACATTATACAATAAAATAATAGAGCCTTTAAGCATATTGCTTAAAGGCTCTATTATTATTCGATTGATATCTTTTTATTTTCAAGTGCGATATTAACTTTTGTTCTTGTAAGATCATAAATAAGCGACATTGTCGGTACAGCAAGAAGCATTCCTAATATACCAAACAAACCACCACCAATAATAATTGCAACCATTACCCATAATGCCGGAAGACCAACTTTTGTTCCTACGACTCTTGGATAGATAAGATTACTGTCAATCTGCTGAAGGCATACTATAAATATTATAAACCATAATGCTTTTACTGGATCAATAAGTAACAGAATAAATGAACCTGGTACTGTTCCAAGGAATGGTCCAACTATAGGAATAATATTTGTCACACCAACAAGAACGCTGATTAAAAATGCATATTCAAATTTAAACAATGACATTCCAATAAAGCAAAGTGTACCAACAATAAAAGCGTCAATCAGCTGACCAGAAACAAAGTTTGAAAAGGTTTCGTTTGTGGTTTCAAAAGCATTAAGAATTTTCTTTGAAGTCTTTTCTTTAAATAGAGCAATAATAATTTTCTTGAATTGACGGATAAGTTTTTTCTTACCGGTAAGAAAGTATATTGAAATAATCAGACTCAGGAAAATATCAATAACAACGCCAATCAGGCTTTGCGTGAACCCGAATACTCCAATAAATAAAGTGCTTAATAAGTCAGGAACTTTTTCAATATAACCATATAGTTTATCCAGAATGTTAACATTTTCAGGTAATTTATTATTCAGCTTGTCATAAATATCGTTGGTATAGTTTTTAAAATTATTTACATAATCGCTTATGTTTTCACCGAAGTCTTCAATGCTTTGTATAATCTGAGGAATAACAATAATTATTACAGCTGTCACAAAAGCAAAGAAAAGAATATAAACAGTCAATAATGCGAGTACTGAAATCAGATTTGTATGTTTGCTTTTTTTAGGTATCTTTGCATAAAGTGAGCAGAACTTCTTATATGGTTTGTTTAAAATGAACGCGATAGCAAATCCAATAATAATCGGACGAAGTATCATTAGTATCCTTGAGAAAATTGCAAATAAATCTTTATAATGCCATAAAGCAAAAATAAGTAGAATTGAAGCTGCTATTGTACCAAAAATGAATTTGAATTGTTTTCTGTCCATAAGTACTCCTTCCAATTTTTAATAATTATATCATACTTTCCTGAAAAATAAAAGAGAAATTTTCAGGTATATTTGTCTGAGTACAAGCATATTATTTCACAAAGGACAAACATAACGGAGGATATGAAATGAACTGTAAAATACCTGATGAGATTATTTCTGTATTACCCGATGGGTTAAAAGCACCGGTTTGCAGAATTGCATCTTCTTCTGCATCAACAATACAGGAAATAAGACTAAGGCGCGGGAAGAAGATCGGAAGAGCACACGT
>CALMXN010000008.1 GCA_937871145.1 uncultured Clostridia bacterium | reverse complement strand
AGACCAATATGTGTCAATCATTCTGATTTCAGTTATTGTAGGATTACGATTTTCAGTATTTTTGAAATAATCCTGGCAGAATTTTAAATCATCAAGATCCATTGCAAGAGCATAATTATTAAGGAAGTTCTTAAGATCTTCCTCTGAATAATATATAAAACCATCAATAGTTTCGATTGTTGTAGGAATTTCGTATTGTATGTCAAGTGTATCAAATTCAGATAGGTTAGCTTCACGGCTTTCAACAGGGTTGATAAGATAAGATTTTATAAGCGAAAAATCATCAGTTGTTATATTACCGGAAACTATATAGATTTTTGCTGATTTTACTGTAGGTCTTTCAGCCTGTGTAAGTAAAGAAATACACTGTGCACAGGAATCAGCACGCTGATCAAACTGACCAGGGAGATATTCAACAGCAAAAACTCTTTCATCACTTTTCAGTTTTGGTATTGAATAATAAATATTATCTACAGAAGGCTCTGAAAAAACTGTTGGGATAGCAAGATTGAAATCCTGTTCTGTAATTTTTTCAGCATCATATCTGTTAATAATTCTGATACCATTGAGTTCATCAAGCTTCAAAGCTGTTTTAATGTCATTAAAAACAGACTTTGCCTCTACTGCGAATTGTTGCTTCTTTTCAACATAAATACGAAATACGGACATTTTTTACGCTCCTTATTATTAATCTGAAATTTCACCAATGCAATAGTCATTTTGTAACCTTAATATTTTAACATAAATAATGGAACTTTTCAAACATTTCTCGATATTTTGTGACAATATTTTAACTGGAACATAGTTTTTCGTGTAACCTTTGTAATATCCGTCATCTTTTTTTGTTTCAAAGAGAACTGAAACAGTTTTACCGACCATTTTTGATAAGAAATCTATATGAGAGTTATCAGTTACTTCAGCCATAAGCTTTGCTCTGTGTTCCTTAACAGCTTTTGTTACCTGGTCAGGTCTTTTTGCTGCAACAGTACCTTCACGGATTGAGTAAGGGAATATATGAGATTTTTCAAATCCAATTTCTTTTGCGAAATTCAATGATTCTTCAAAATCTTCGTCAGTTTCCCCTGGGAAGCCGACCATAATATCAGTTGTAATAGCACAATCTTCAAAAGCATTTCTTAATTTTGTGACTATTTCAGCATACTCTGATGAATTATATTTTCTGTTCATTGCTTTCAAAGTCTTATCGCAACCACTCTGAAGTGACAGATGGAACTGCGGGCACAGTTTTGGCTGTTCTGCCATTCTTTTTATATCTTCATCACTGATTAGTTCAGGCTCAAGAGAACCAAGTCTTACGCGCTCAATACCATCAACCGAGCAGGCAGTTTCGATAGCATCAACTAATCTGTATCCGTATTCTCTGCCATAGCAGGAAAGATTGATGCCGACAAGAACAATTTCCTTATGACCGGCATCGGCAAGTGCTATAACTTCATCTTTTAATTTATCAAGTGGCTTTGAGCGGATATGACCTCTTGAATAGGGAATAATACAGTATGTGCAATACTGATCACAACCGTCTTGTATTTTGATATGAGCCCTTGTTTTGTTTGTATATTTTTCATTTTTCATCGGCTCAATTTTCTCATTTTTAGTATGTTCGTTAATTTCAATTATTCTAGTATGGTGTAATAAAAACTCCTCAACAAATCTTGGAATATCATTCTTGTTGCTTGAGCCTGTTATAATATCAATATCATGCATCTTTTCTGCTTCTTCTTTAAAAGCCTGTGGGAAGCATCCTGTAAGAACAATAATTGAATCGGGTTTAATCCTTTTAATTTTATGAATAAGCTGTCTGTTTTTGCTATCAGACATTGATGTGACAGTACAGGTATTAATTACAAATATATCTGCATCACTTATTGTGTCAGTAGTGTCAAAACCTTTATTGATAAGATTCTGCATTATATTTTCTGTCTCATATTGGTTTACCTTACATCCAAAGGTATAATAAAAAATCTTCATTCTAACCTCACAACATTAAAAATTGCACATTATAGCACGAGTATAATGTAACTAATTGTTTATTATACTATATTTGAAAATTATTTTCAAATAAGTGTTGACTAACTAGGAAAAAGTTGCTATATTAAATATGTAATCAAATTGTGTATGGAGGAATTAATATGAAAAAAGTAAATATTATGTTAGGCACAATTAACGATGTAAAGATTTTTGTTAATACTGTTGCTAAGTACGATTTTGATGTAGACTTGGTATCAGGAAGATATGCTATCGACGCTAAGTCAATCATGGGTATTTTCAGTCTTGATCTTTCAAAGAAGATTGAATTACAGGCTCAAACTGAGAACTGTGATGCATTTCTTGCAGAAATCAAGCAATTCATTGTTGATTAATTAATATTGCTTTAGTGGGTCAGATTTTCTGACCCACTATTGTTTTATATGACACTTTGTCTGCATAGAATTTACTAAAAAGCTTTTTGCGGAATGGGAGATTCATATGCAGACAAAAATTAAAATTTCAGCCATAATATTAAGTATAATTCTTATGCTTAATATTTCGATTTCTGCTTTTGCCGACGGGGATAATAATACCATTATCGTTTCGGCTGAAGTTCCTGCTGTCTCTGCTAAATCAGTTGTTATTCTTGATGCTGATTCTGGTCAGGTAGTTTTTGAAAGTTCACCTGATGAACATTTACCGGTTTCATACCTTGTAAAGCTTATGACCTTGCTACTCACAGCAGAAGCTATTGACAATGGAAAAATCAAGTTTGACTCTAAAGTAACAACATCAACCAGCGCTAATAAAATGGGTGATCCGCAGATATGGCTTAATGTCGGTGAACAGATTACTGTTGATGAGCTTTTAAAAGCAATCACTATTGGGAATGCAAACGATGCCTGCGTTGCCCTTGCTGAAGCAATAGGTGGAACAGAATCAGATTTCGTTTCAATGATGAATAACAGAGCACAACAGCTTGGCATGAACAATACTGCATTTATTAACTGTACAGGCATTGAAATAAGCGGACAGTATTCCTGTGCACGTGACATTGCTTTGCTTTCAAAAGAAATATTAAAGCATGATAAGATTATTCCATATATGACAACATGGATGACCGATGTCCGTAACGGGCAAACTAATCTTGTCAATACAAATACAATGGTAAGAGATCGGAAGAGCACACGTCTGAACTCCAGTCACATTACTCGATCTTAAGGCTGCCACTTCAAAAGAAGCAGGTAACTGTCTTGCTTTATCTTCAAAACGTAATAATCTTCATCTTATATGCGTAATGCTTGGTTGTAATGATCCAAAGCAAAGATTTGTGGATGCAAAAGTATTACTTGATTATGCCTTTTCAACAAATCAATATTTCAACCCAAAGCTCACAAAAGATGAGTTGAAAGACATAAATGTCAAGGGTGGGGAAGAAAAGAAAGTCAGCATAAGGTGTGAGGATAAAACAGGCATTGTAATTACAAGAGGTAACTCAAAAAATATTAAAACCAATATTATTTTAAGTGAAGAAATTCAAGCGCCTGTCAGAAAAGGTCAGATTGTAGGCGAAGTCCAATTTTATGACGGGGATAAGTTATTGTTCAAAACGAATATTATTACCGAGAAATCAGTTAATAAAATTTCAATAAAATATTGTTTTAATAAGCTTTTGGATTATATGCTAAAAATGTAGAAAACTTTTTGTATAAATCATACAAAACTGGACTTGTTTTATAAAACATCTTGAAAAGGATATAGTTTTATAGTAAAATAATTTTAGATAAATATACGGAGGATAATTAAAAAATGTCAATTAAACTTAATGCAAAATATCTTGCTAATTATGTCAACGAAAATGAACTAGAAGGTATTAAATCACAGATTGAAGCAGCTCATCAGACTCTTAACAACAAAACCGGTTTGGGTAATGATTTCCTTGGTTGGGTTAATCTTCCTACTGATTATGATAAAGAAGAATTTGCACGTATTAAAGCTGCTGCAAAGAGAATCAAGGATATGGCCGATATATTGATTGTTATTGGTATCGGTGGTTCATATCTTGGTGCAAGAGCAGCAAGTGAACTAC
>CALMXN010000007.1 GCA_937871145.1 uncultured Clostridia bacterium | reverse complement strand
ACCTGATAGAATTCCTATAATAAGTGATGAAATTACTTCTTTAGTCAATAGAGCAAGTCCTATTGCAATCAATGGTGGGATAAGTGATAAAAATCCAGCATCAACGTGTTCCAAAGATACAACTCCTTTATAAAAACATTTATTAGTATTATAACATACACAAAAGCATATAGTATATAAAATATTAGTGGTAATTATTAGTAATGTAAAAAAAGAAAATAAAATATAGATATTTACATTAATATATAGACATGTTATAATCATACTAATATATAACAAAAGGAGGAATATTATGAAAAATCAGAAGTTTTTTAGATGTAAGCATTGTGGTAACTTTATCGGGCTTATCAATAACGCTGGTGTTCCTATGATCTGTTGTGGAGAAGAAATGGAAGAAGTAGTTCCTAACACAGTTGAAGCAAGTCAGGAAAAGCATATTCCTTTCATCATATTTGACGGAAGTATAATGAAGGTTCAGATCGGCTCTGTATTACATCCATCAACAGAAGAACATTATATCGATTTCATCTATGTTCAGACAGAACATGGTGGTCAGAGAAAGAGCATAAAACCAGGTGATGATCCTGTTGCAGAATTTTTATTCATTGATGATAAGCCAATTGAAGTTTTTGCATATTGTAACATTCACGGATTGTGGAGTGCTAAGGTTTAAAATACGTAATAAAAAGTGCCAGCTGATTAAAGCTGGCACTTTTTTTAATTGTTCTTATTCTTCTGAACATTATATGCATATTTAATAATAAGCTTTGTTGAAGCAAATCTTACGCCGAATTTAAGGAGTCTGATATTAGCACCAGGTATAATAATAAGCTTATTTTTAAACATCTTCTTTATTGCGTACTGAGCAACAGCTTTAGAACTCAGACTTTTTTCACCGAATGTCTTTATGCCTGCAACCTTATTGAATTCAGTATCAACAGGGCCTGGGCATAAGGAGCATACGTGTACATTGCTTTTAATTTGTCTTAATTCCTCATAAATAGCATTTGTTAAATTCAGAACATATGCTTTTGAGGAGTAATAACCAGCTAAAAGCGGCCCACCAGGGATAAAACCAGCCGATGAAGCGACATTCATGATATATCCGGAATCTCTTTTTATGAAGTCTTTCAAAAAGATCTTTGTAATAATATGAACAGCTTTCACATTAATATCAATCATTTCAAGTTCGCGGTCAAGGTCTGAAGAAGCAAAATCTCCGAAAGTACCAAAACCCGCATTGTTGATAAGAATATCTATGTTTTCATCTTTAAGTTGGTTGTATAATAAAAAGCAGTTTTCTTGTTTTGAAAGGTCAAGTACAATAGGTGTTACATTAGTTTTTAAAGTGTCTTTCAGTTCATTGAGTTTATCTTCTCTTCTTGCAACAGCAAAAATATCATAACCCATGTTGCTGAGTATTTTAGCAATTTCATAGCCAATTCCTGAACTTGCTCCGGTAATGAGTGCTTTCATTTATACCTCGAAACTATCTTTCTTCTCGGAAGTATGAATTTCCAAGAGCCATTGGTGGTTGATTTTCTTTTTTCTTCTTTATTGACATAACAATTAATACAACTATAGTAGCGATATATGGTAACATTTTAAGAAATGCTGAAGGAATCTGTACTTTTCCATTCTGAAGAACAAAGTCGAGTCCGCTTAGAGCTCCGAATGCGTATGCAGCAAAGATAGCTTTAAGAGGATTCCAGGTACTGAATATAATAAGTGCAACAGCAATCCAGCCTGTACCAGCAGTAATATCCTTCTGCCATCCACCTATAAATACAAGTGAGAAATATGCTCCTCCGAGTCCACAAAGTGCGCCACCAATGCAAATGTTAATATACTTATATAGAGCTACTTTTATACCTGATGCATCAGCAGCAGCTGGATTTTCACCAACAGCACGTGTGTTAAGACCAATTTTTGTTTTATTCAGATAAATATATAGAATAATAGCAATTATAATCGGAATGATTACGTAAATGCTTTGTGAGAATATTGCCTTTCCGATTACAGGAATATCTGACAACAGTGGAATATCCAAAGGTTTAAATACATCCTTGAATTTATTTGCTAAAGTCAAGCTCGAGAGGTCTTTTCCAAGAAATCCTGCAACACCAGTACCGAAAATTGTGAGTACAAGTCCTGTTACAACCTGATTTGATCTGAGTGTAACAGTAAGAAAAGCGTAAATCAAAGCTCCACAAGCACCAGCAACGGCTGCCATACATACAGCTAAAAGTGGATTACCTGTCTTTGCACCTGTTAGGAAGCCTATGGATGCACCAAGCAGCATCATACCCTCAATACCAAGGTTTAGGTTACCTGCTTTTTCACAAAGAATTCCGCCTAAAATTGCTAATAGTATAGGAGTACCATACTGAATAGCTGCGTGGAGAAACAGCTCAAGAGAATTTAAAAGATCAGACATTATTCTGCCTCCTTTACAGCTTTTGATTTCTTATGGAAAACAATTTTATATCTTAAGAAGAATTCACTGCCAAGAACAAAGAAAATAATAATTCCCTGAATAATATCGGCAGTATATGAAGAAATATCAAGAGTAATCTGAAGTGTTTTACTACCCTGAATAAGCATTGCAAAGAGGAATGAAGTAACGATAATCAAAGGAGCGCTAAGCTGAGCAAGCCAGGTAGTAATAACAGCTGTGAAGCCAAGTCCGGTTGATAATGTACTTGAAAGTGAACTTGTTGGTGTTGCAGCACTTTGAATAACGCCGGCAAGTCCGCAAAGTCCACCGCTTATTGCAATAGCAATAATAGTAATCTTTGTAACACTCATTCCAGCATATTTTGCAGTAGCCTGACTTTCACCAAGAACACCAATTTCATATCCGAGTTTTGTGTACTTTAAAAGTATATAAACTAAAACAACAAGAACAAGTGCAATTATCCAGCCTATGTTAATGTTAAATACACTTGGAAGAATTGCATTTGATGAGAAGCTCTGAATTTGACCAGTTTTGTCACCCCAGGCTGAATATTGAAGATATTCAATCCACGCAATTGCAATATAGTTGAGCATAAGAGTAACAAGAGTTTCACTTGTATTGAACTTTGATTTTAAAACGGCAGCAATCATTGCCCATAAACCACCGAAAATAAAACCGCCCACGAACATAAAAGGAATAATTATATATGCTGGAAGTGAAGACATATTGAACGCAACCATACTTGCACCGAATGCACCCATATAGAACTGTCCTTCTGCACCGATATTCCAGAACTTCATTTTGAATGCAACAGCAACACCAAGGGAAAGAACGAGCAATGGTATTGTTTTTGCAACAGTATTAGTGAAGAAAAAATTATCCTTAAGTGACAATATGCTGTCAAGGAAACCGTTTCCTGTATTTACATCAGGGCTTTTAAACCCAGGATTCAATGAGCCTTTAATAATCTGTTTGTAAACGTCAAGAGGGTTAAGCTTCATACAAAGCATAATAAGTCCTGCTGCTATTAAAGCTACAACGACAGCAAGCATTCTGAGAGCATTCTGCTTGAGAGAAGAAAGCTCAGGTTTTGAAACAATTTTAATCATTAATAGAATTCTCCTCTCCACTTGTTTTGTGTCCGAGCATCAAAAGACCGATATCATCTTTTGTTGTTGTTTTAGGATCGATTATATCCATTATTTTACCATCATGAATAACCATAATTCTGTCGCACAATTCACGGAGAACATCAAGGTCTTCACCAATGAACAGAATTCCAACGCCTTTTTCCTTCTGCTCATTAAGAACATCATATATATTGTAGGAAGCACCAATATCCAGACCTCTTACAGGATAAGCAGTTATAAGAAGGTTAGGATTAAGGTCAATTTCACGGCCAAGAAGTACCTTTTGAATATTACCACCAGATAATTTCTTTACGATGTGATTGACTGAAGGGGTAGAAACGTTGAACTTTTCAACAATTTCTTCGGCAAGCTTTTTACCAGCCTTTTTATCAACAAAAGGTCCATTGTTTTTTGCGTAGGATTTCAGAAGAACATTATCGACAATATCCATACCGGCAACAAGTCCCATTCCAAGACGGTCCTCAGGCACAAAGCTCATACTGATTCCTTTTTTTATAATGCTTCGAGGTGAAAGACCGAGAATACTTTCACCAAGAAAATTAACTTTACCGCTATCAGCCTTATCAAGTCCTGCAATTATTTCACATAGTTCCTTCTGACCACTGCCAGCAATACCAGCAACGCCGAGAATTTCGCCACCGAATAAATTAAAGCTAACGTTGTTAAGTCTATAAATACCATCATTATCTTTAGCAGATAAGCCCTCAATTTTAAGAAGAGGATTTTCTGATAATTTAGGTTCATCACGCTTTATTTTAAGGATAACATCTTCACCCACCATCATTTCTGTAAGCTGCCTTGGAGTAGTTTCGCTTGTGTTGACAGTACCAATACTTTCACCATTTCTCAGCACTGTAACTCTGTCACTTATCTCCATAACTTCATTAAGCTTATGTGTAATTATAATAATTGAAGCACCCTGAGATTTCATTTTTCTAAGAATGTCAAAAAGGCTCTTGGTTTCCTGAGGGGTAAGAACAGCCGTTGGCTCATCAAGAATCAGAATCTCAGCACCACGATAAAGAATCTTTACAATTTCAACAGTCTGCTTTTCGCCGACGGACATATCATATATTTTCTTGTCAAGAGCAACATTAAGTCCATACTTATCGCAGATCTTTGTAATTTTCTTTGATGCGTTCTCATTGTTAGTAAAAAAACCACTTTTCTGACCAAGAATAATATTTTCCTTTGCTGTTAAAACATCAACAAGCTTGAAATGCTGGTGAACCATGCCTATTTTTGCTTTAATAGCATCTTTAGGAGAAGAAAAAGAAACCCTCTTGTCATCAATAAATATTTCACCACTGTCGGGAGAATAAATTCCCGAAAGCATATTAACAAGTGTACTTTTTCCTGAACCATTTTCGCCGAGAAGAGCAAGAACTTCACCTTTTCTTACATCAAGTGAAACATTCTTATTGGCCTGAACAACGCCGAACGCTTTGGATATATTTTTGAGTTTGATATAAGCCACTTCAGACATAATTAACACCCCTTAAATTAGTTATGAAAACTGAAAAATCATATGTTTGATTTTAAATATG
>CALMXN010000006.1 GCA_937871145.1 uncultured Clostridia bacterium | reverse complement strand
TTAAGAACTTTATGAACAAGCTTTCAAAGCACAGAACATATCGTAATTCAAAACCAACAATGTCTATTCTTACAATTACATCAAACGTAGTTTATGGTAAGAAGACAGGTGCTACACCTGACGGAAGAAAAGCCGGTGATCCATTTGCTCCAGGTGCAAACCCAATGCATGGTCGTGATGCACACGGCTGTATCGCTTCAATGAAGTCAGTTGCAAAGATTCCGTACGATTATTCTGAAGATGGTATTTCATACACATTCTCAATCGTTCCTCAGGCACTTGGTAAGGCCGAAGATGAAAAGGTTGAAAACCTTGTAAGTCTTATGGATGGTTACTTTGCTGATAAAGGACATCATATTAATGTTAATGTTATTAACAAAGAGGTTCTTGAAGATGCAATGGAACATCCTGAACTATACCCACAGCTTACAATCCGTGTTTCAGGATATGCTGTAAACTTCATTAAGCTTACACGTGAGCAGCAGCTTGACGTAATCAACAGAACATTCCATACAAGATTTTAATTAACACACTATAATTTCAGAGGCAGAAAATTTCTGCCTCTGAAATAATGTACGAATATTTGCGGAGGGGATAAAAATGAACGAATCAGTAAAAGGAAGAATACATTCTATTGAAACATTCGGCGCTGTAGATGGCCCAGGTGTCAGATACGTTCTGTTTATGCAGGGCTGTCCTCTGAGATGCAAATATTGTCATAATCCTGATTCCTGGGAAGTCAATGCCGGAAAAGAAGTGACTTCGGAAGAAATAGCCAAAGACATAAAAAGCTATATGAATTTTATAAGAAGAGGCGGAGTAACAATTTCTGGTGGTGAGCCTTTGCTTCAGCCTGAATTTGTTAAAGACCTTCTTCAAAGATGCAAAAAGCTTGGACTTCATACAGCAATTGATACATCAGGCGCAATTCTGCTTGAAATAACAAAAGAAGCTATCGATACGAGTGATATGCTTCTTCTTGATATAAAATCATTAGATGATGTTGTCTGCAAGGATCTTACAGGTATGAGTAATGATAATACCATAAAGACACTGAATTATTGTGAAGAAACTCATAAGCCGATATGGATCCGTCACGTTGTTGTTCCTGGCATAACTTTAAAGAAAGAAATGCTTGAAAGACTTGCAGATTTTCTTTCACAATATACCTGTATAGAAAACATTGAAATTCTTCCGTTTCATAAAATGGGTGAATTCAAGTGGGAGAATTTAAATTTAGCATACTCCTTATCAGCAACACCAGAGCCAACAAAAGACGAAGTCAAAATGGTTAAGGAAATATTTATAAGTAGAAACCTCCCGATAATTCATTAAAAATTTGAAGGATTTGATAATTTGAAAAAACTAATAAGTTCAGTAATGGCGGGTATTTATATCGGCCTTGGCGCAACAACATACCTGATGACAGATAATAAGGTTGCAGGTTCCTTTTTCTTTTGTGTAGGTATCTTTCTTGTAATTAATTTTTATAGTATGCTTTATACAAAAGTTGTGCCCTGCATTCCTTTTAAAAATTATTCTGTTCCCGATATAGGAATCGCATTTATAGGAAATCTTATTGGTGGAGTTTTGTACGCTTTCCTCATAAGTCAGACAAGACTTTCAGATAAG
>CALMXN010000005.1 GCA_937871145.1 uncultured Clostridia bacterium | reverse complement strand
GACTTGCAACAGTGAAAAAAGCCAACAAAGAGAATTTTGCAAAGTATGTCAAGAATGAGACAGGTGTTATCCTGAACACAGACAGTATCTTTGACGTACAGGTAAAGCGACTTCACGAATACAAGCGTCAGCACCTTAACGCCTTGAATATTATTGCTCAGTACAATTACCTTCTGAATAATCCTGATGCTGATTTTGTTCCGAAGACTTATATATTTGCAGCTAAGGCTGCACCGGGATATTTCCTTGCAAAACAGATTATCAAGATGATATGGAGCATTTCACAGGAATTAAAGAAAAATCCAAAGCTTAATGAAAAACTTAATGTTATATTCCTTGAGGATTACTGTGTAACATTATCTGAAATATTAATGCCAGCAAGTGAAATAAGCGAACAGATTTCTCTTGCTGGAACAGAAGCTTCCGGTACTGGTAATATGAAGCTTATGCTCAACGGTGCTATTACTATCGGAACAATGGACGGCGCTAATGTAGAAATATTCGATCAGGTTGGTGCTGACAATATCCTTACCTTTGGTATGTCAACTGATGAAGTGAATGCAAGGAAAGCCTCAAACTATCGTCCTGAAGACTATTACAACAGTAACCCTATCATGAAATCTGCTATTGACAGACTATATGCTGGTATTAATGGTTCATCTTTCCCCGATATCGCAAACTCACTTAAATTCTCTGATCCTTATATGGTTCTTGCTGATTTTGATGCATATCAACAGGCACAACGATATGCTTCTGAATGCTATATGGATAAAGAAAAGTGGAACAGAATGTCACTCCACAATATTGCTGGTGCTGGTGTCTTCTCAGCTGACAGAGCTGTTGACGATTACGCACGCGATATATGGGGCCTCACTAAATAATTTAAAGCTCCCACAAAAAAGTGGGAGCTTTTATATTGACAAAGAAAATTTTTCCTTGTATAATAATGTTAATATATTTAAAGGAAGTGTCTGTTTGGCTATTGTTCTGTAAAGAACGCATTAGTTGTATATAATATAAAAGGCAATATTAATATTGCTTTATTTGTTATGCAATTTTGTTTCATACAGAAATATGCCATCAGCTATAAAAGCTTTTACTATGGCATAGATTTATCTATGCCATTTTTGTTTGAAACTGCGTTCTGATATTGAGATTTAAATAAAATATAACTATCAGAAAGGTGATAACAATGAAATATACAAAAACAGAAAAATATGATCATAACTTTATAAAAGAAAATATTATGGGCCCAAACCCACTTAAGATGCTCGAGCAGATACTCGAAAAACATCCCCTAAAACAAGGCACAACAGTAATGGATCTTGCGTGCGGAAAGGGATTAACTTCAATTTTCCTTGCGAAAGAATGTGGTGTAAGAGTATTTGCAACAGACCTATGGATTTCTCCAACAGAGAATAAAAATCGATTTAATGATTTTGGGCTTAATTCTGATCAGATTATCCCTATTCACAGTGAAGCTCACGAATTCCCTTATGCTGAAGAATTTTTTGATACTATAGTAAGTATAGATTCATATCATTTCTTCGGGCTCGAAAAGGATTACCTTGGGAAGAACCTTCTCCCATTAGTTAAGCACGGCGGGTATTTACTTTTTGTCGTACCTGGCTTTAAGAAGAATCTTCACGATAATCTACCACCTGAAATGACATTGTCATGGGATGCTGAAAGCCTTGCAACCATTCAGGATATGAATACGTGGAAAGAAATCATCAACGCTACTGAGGATGTTGAAATCACCAACATGTTCGAGCTTGAGGATCACGATGAAATGTGGAATGACTGGCTTGAAAGTGATAATGAATACGCTGTCGGCGACCGCAAGTCAATGAATGCAGGTGCGGGAAAATACATGAACTTTATCGGGATTATCCTCAAGCGCAAATAACAAATAGCCCCATCCGAATGGATGGGGCTATTATTTTAATTATCTGATTTTCTTTAATGCTCGCAATGAATTGAGTATTGCTATGAGAGATACGCCAACATCAGCAAATACAGCTGCCCACATTGTTGTGTGGCCTGTTGCACCAAGAACAAGCACAACGGCTTTTATTCCCAATGCAAAAACTATATTTTCAAGTACAATTTTCATTGTGCGCTTTGAAATTTTTATTGCACTTGCTATTTTCTCTGGCTCGTCAGTCATAAGTACGACATCAGCTGCCTCAATAGCACTGTCAGAGCCAAGCCCGCCCATTGCAATACCTATATCTGCTCTTGCAAGGACAGGTGCGTCATTTATTCCGTCACCAACAAAAGCAAGCGTTCCCTTTGGTGATTTTTCATTTAAAAGTTTTTCAACTATTTCAACCTTATTCTGTGGGAGAAGCTCTGAATAAACTTTATCAAGCTTCAGCTCCTTGCCGACAGTGTCACCTGTCAGCTTCTTATCACCTGTGAGCATAAGGGCTTTTTTAACGCCGATTGATTTAAGATTTTTTATTGCCTTTGCCGAGCCTGGTTTAACCTTATCGGAAACAATTATGTACCCCGAATACTTTTTATCCACAGCAACATAAATTACAGTACCGATAGTGTTTGCCTGCTCAAATTTTATATTATTATCATTGAGTAATCTTGCATTTCCTGCAAGAACAGTCTTGCCGTTGATAATGGCTCTGATACCTTTTCCTGCAATTTCACTAAGGCTGTCAACTCTGCTCTTGTCAATCTCCTTGTTGTAATAATTCACTACAGCAAGTGCAACAGGGTGGTTTGCAAAGCTTTCAGCATAAGCGGTAATTTCAACAAGCTGTTCCTTTGACATTCCGATTGAATTGACCTGTGTTACTGAAAATTTTCCCTCGGTCAGAGTACCTGTCTTATCAAAAGCAATGATTTCTGTCCGACCAAGTGCCTCAAGTGAGTTTGCACCTTTTATAAGAATTCCTGAACGTGAAGCCCCGCCGATTCCGCCAAAAAAGCTTAACGGAACTGAAATTACAAGTGCACACGGGCAGGAAATAACAAGAAAGACAAGTGCTCTGTAAAGCCAGTCGGAAAATTCAGCAGACTGTAAGAAGAGTGGCGGAATTGTTGCAAGGAGAACTGCAACTATTACAACGATTGGGGTATATACTCTTGCAAATCTTGTGATGAATTTTTCTGTTGTTGCTTTCTTGGAGCTTGCATTTTCAACAAGGTCAAGGATTTTTGAAACTGTACTTTCAGAAAATTCCTTCTGCACTTCAATATCCAGAAGACCGTTTACATTAATGCTTCCGCTTAAAACATCCTCACCACTTGTAACGTCACGAAGCATAGTTTCACCTGTAAGAGCAGATGTGTCGATACTTGAAGTACCATTTATAATCTTTCCATCAAGAGGAATTCGCTCCCCTGCCTTGACTACAATAGTATCACCGACTTTTACACTGTCGGGAGAAACCTTTTCAATGCCTTTTGAAGTTTTAAGGTTTGCATAATCAGGGCGAATGTTCATAAGATTAGAAATCGATTTTCTTGAACGATTGACAGCGAGTCCCTGAAAGAATTCGCCGACCTGATAGAAAAGCATTACAGCAACGCTTTCAGAATATTTTCCGACTGCAAATGCACCGACAGTTGCTATTGTCATAAGGAAAGCTTCATCAAAAGGCTTGCCCTTGAATATATTTTTAATAGCTGAAAATACAACCTCATAACCTACTACTACATAGCTCAGAATTATCATTACAAGTGATGTGGTTTTATTATCAATTAACATTGACAGAAGGAAAAACACTGCAGATATTAAAATTTTTATCAGTTCAAAAGAAAGGTTTTCTTCATGCTCCTCATCTTCTTCATCAGCATATTTTACAGTTACGCCTGATTCAATTAATGACACTGTCTTTTTTATATCATTGAACACTCTATCTTCCTGATTTTCGTCTTCAAGTTCATACTTAAGCTTTTTTGAAATGAAATCAAGATTTGAATTTTTTATTCCACTAATTTTTGAAACACTTTTTGCAATTTTATCTGCACAGCTTGCACAGTCTAAGCCGTTTAGTATTAGTACAACTTTCTTCATAATTCCTCCTTTATTCTGATACGTGTTCCATCCCCATATCAAGCATTGTTTTTATATGGTCATCGCAAAGTGAATAATAGATAGTCTTTCCACTTCTTCTGTATTTAACAAGACGTGACTGCTTCAATACTCTGAGCTGATGTGAAATTGCTGACTGGCTCATATTAAGCAATGCTGAAATATCGCAGACACAAAGCTCACTTTCAATAAGTGCATACAGAATTCTCACTCTTGTTGAATCAGCAAAAACTTTAAAAAGCTCTGCTATATCATATAACACTTCTTCATCAGGTATTCTTGTGATAAGTTCATTCACTATATCGCTGTGGATTCTTGTTACTTCGCAAATTTCATTATTTTCTGACATTTTAACTCCTCCTTATAACATATGAATAATTGTTCATATTTAGTATAATATATTTTCGGCTACTTGTCAATAGTTTTTTACAATAAAAAACACCTGCATATTCTGCAGGTGTAATGCTATTTATTATACTCTTGAAAGTGTACCGTGTTTTTCCATATTACGGAGCTTCAGGTAATACTCATACCACTCAGCCTCTAATGAGGATTTACCTTTAAACTTGTTTAATTTCATCTCAAGCCCTGAAATCTTTTTAGGTTCAAAATAATCTTTTGTCCCGTTTGATTTCTCTATATAGAAAAGATACGGTGATTGATAGAAGCTATTGTATTCATCCCTTGTTTTATCGTAACAGCCAAAAATTTCTCTTGCCATAAACTCAACAAAGAGCTGATTCTTTTCAAAATTTTCTTTATCATTCCACTTGTCAATAGTAGATCTGAAGAATTCAGTGACTGGGCGCCCATTAACGAACATCAATTTAATAATTTTTGCAAGAACTATGCTCTTATCTTTATCAGTAAGCTTATCATATTCAACATTTTTATGCTCAAGAATGTATGGTTCAACTGTCTGAAGAAAAAGTTTCAAATACTGAAAGTCCACACCGACTTTTGCAAACCTGATAAAAGCGCAATCAGAATTTACTGTCATATTGTTCACCTCATGCTAATATTTATCTTCCATATTTTATATTGTAAAATATTTGCTAAGAAAAATCAATGCTATTAAAAAAGTTTGTATATAATCATATTTTTAAAGATGTATTTTATTTGATTTTGTATAAAAATTTAATGAATTATAGCACTTTTGAAAGAAAATCCTTCAGACGAGGGTTCTTCGGGTTTGCAAAGAATTCCTGTGGCTCGTTTTCTTCAACGATTTTTCCATCATCCATAAACACAACTTTTGAGCCGACTTCACGAGCAAAACCCATTTCGTGTGTTACAACGACCATAGTCATTCCTTCTTTTGCAAGCTGTTTCATCAAGTCGAGAACTTCACCAACCATTTCAGGGTCAAGGGCAGAAGTAGGTTCATCAAAAAGCATAACATCAGGATTCATTGCAAGGGCACGGATTATTGCTATACGTTGTTTCTGTCCGCCTGAAATCTGTGATGGATACTGATTTGCCTTTTCTTCAAGTCCGACTCTCTTTAATAGCTCGTGAGCTTTTTTTTCTGCTTCCTGCTTAGTCATAAGCTTTAGTTTTATAGGTGCAAGTGTGATATTCTCAAGCAAAGTCATATGTGGGAATAAATTAAAATGCTGGAATACCATACCCATTTTCTGACGGTGAACATATGACTTTGCTTGAGAATATCACACTT
>CALMXN010000004.1 GCA_937871145.1 uncultured Clostridia bacterium | reverse complement strand
CTGTGAATAAGGTGTAGAAATTTCCGTATCAGTTTTATGTAATGTGAACTAAAAGGACGATTTTAAGTTATCAATATGGATTTAATGGGTAGTTTCTGAGGAGCTTTAAACGTGCTGTTATTATATAAAAAATGGACAATGGCTCGGTAAAAACGTCTTGTTTTTTCTTGAAAAACATTCATGCAAAATTGTTGTATTTAAAAATACCAATTGATTTTTAGTAGAAAGTGTGATACAATTTAAAAGATTATAATAAATATTTAAAGGAAGGTTACGGTGCATTTCTAAAATGAAGATAGACATTATAGAAGATGATATTTAGAGTTATAGCAGCAACCTCCTAAAAATATTGCTTAAAGACCAAACAACTGGCATAAACATAGTTTGGGCTACTAACGATTATGAAGAATTAGGCTTGGAGTTTTTACCTCAAGCAGAGATTAAGATAGATTTTATTGTGGGTATTCATAAGAAGATTATTCAACCTCGTGTTACTAAAGCGAAATTAAACCAAAGCAACCGAACAAGAGAAAAAGCAGAGGTTTTCACACCATCGTGGATATGCAATGAACAGAATAACCTTATTGATGAACGCTGGTTTGAGAGAGAGAATGTATTCAACATATCGGGGCAAAAAAATTGGAAAACCAATAAGCACAAGATTGAGTTTCCTAACACAAGGGGTAAGACATGGCAGGATTATGTTGATACAAGACGAATGGAAATCACTTGTGGCGAAGCTCCTTATCTGGTGAGCAGATATGATACTGTTTCTGGTAAATCTATTGACGTGAGCAAACGTGTTGGTTTACTTGATAGAAAGCTTAGGGTTATAAATGAGAACACTGATGATGAATCCGACTGGTTCAAGTGGGTAATAAGAGCATACCAGAGCATATACGGCTATGAATTTCAAGGTGACAACCTGCTATTAGCAAGAGAAAACCTGCTATATACTTTTATTGATAATCTTGAATACAAGTTTGGCAAAAAGGCTGAACTTAATGAACTAAAGAAGATAGCAAACATTATTTCTTGGAACATTTGGCAGATGGACGGGTTAACTTTCACTGCTCCATACAGTCAAGACGAAAAGGTTGACGTCAATCACCAGATTAGTTTTTTTGATAATCTAGATGAAGAAATCAAGCCAGAATACGTTGCTAGGTTTTGTGTTATAAAAGATTGGCGAGCAAAGCACAACGTAGAATATCGGACATTATTACAGGGGGAGAAATAAATGAACAACAGATTTTCAGAATCATTTGGTTATAAATTGATATATATCTTTAGAATTAATGACAAGGCACATAACAGTTTGCTGAAAATTGGTGATGCAACTATTGAAACTAACGATGCTATCGATAAGCTCCCACCGAACTGCAAAGCCCTTAATCAAGCTGCAAAGGCAAGGATTAACACCTACACTAAAACTGCTGGTGTTGAGTACGAACTACTTCATACCGAGCTTGCAGTGCGTACTAATATTAAAAAAGGCGTAATTGAGGCGTTTCGAGACCATGATGTTCATGCTGTCCTTAAAAATTCACGCATAGAAAATAAAACTCTTAACGGCAGTAGAGAATGGTATGTTGTAGATTTAGAAACGGCTAAAAAAGCTATTGAGGCTGTAAAAGCTTGTTCTGTTGCTATATCGCAGATTGATACTAAATCAGAAAATACCCCTATTGTTTTTCGTCCCGAACAACTTGAGGCAATAAAGCTTACCTTAAAACAATTCAAAACAAGTGACCGTATGCTTTGGAACGCAAAAATGCGTTTTGGTAAGACACTAAGTTCCTTAGAGGTAATTAAGCAATCCAATTTTAAGAAGTCTATTATTGTTACTCATAGACCAGTCGTTGATAATGGTTGGTGTGAAGATTTTGGAAAATTATTCTTTGATAGACTAGATTATGAGTACGGCTCAAAAAATAATAACGTTACTGTTGAACAGCTTTTGGAAAATGGAAAGAGCTTTGTTTACTTTGCCTCAATTCAAGACCTTAGAGGTTCTGATACTGTTGGTGGTAAATTTGATAAAAATAATGCTGTATTTGATATTGATTGGGATTTAATTATTGTTGATGAAGCTCACGAGGGTACAACAACAGCTCTTGGTTCTGATGTTATATCTGCACTCTTTAAAGAAAACTCTATGTATCCTACAAAGCTACTCGAACTATCAGGTACGCCTTTTAATATCTTAAAGAACTACGATGATAACATATACACTTGGGACTATGTTATGGAGCAAAAAGCTAAGGCAGAATGGGATAACATTCACTTTGGAGACTCTAACCCTTATAGTGACTTGCCTAAGTTAAATATTTTCGTTTATGACCTTGGTGATATGCTTAAAAAGAAGTATGTTGAAATCGAGGATAAAGCTTTTAATTTCAAGGAGTTTTTCAGAACTTGGACTGGTGATATAAAGAAAGATTATAAGGCTATGCCAGTGGATGCCAAAGAGGGAGATTTTGTTCACGCAGGGGATGTTATGAGTTTTCTTAATCTTATCACTAAGCAAGATAACAATACTATGTATCCCTTTGCAACAAAAGAATATCGTGACCTTTTTAAGCATTCCTTTTGGATGCTACCTGGCGTTAAAGAAGCAAGGGCGTTAAGTGCAATGCTACAAAAGCACCCTGTCTTTTCAGCGTTCGATATTGTAAATGTTGCTGGCGATGGTGATGTTGAGGATAAAACTGGTGAGGCTCTTTCAAAAGTTCATACCGCTATTGACAACGCTGGTGATGATGGTTACACTATAACCTTGTCTTGTGGCAAGCTTACAACAGGCGTTACAGTTAAAGAATGGACTGCTGTTTTCTATCTTGCAGGTTCATTCTCAACCTCTGCTGCAAACTATTTGCAGACAATATTCAGAGTTCAATCGCCTTGTAACAAAAACGGCAAGGTAAAAGAAAACTGCTATGTTTTCGACTTTGCACCCGATAGAACACTTAAAATGATTGCTGAATCTGTTGCTATTTCAACAAGAGCAGGCAAAACAAAAGATTCCGATAAAATGATTATGGGAGAGTTTTTAAACTTCTGCCCTGTTATCGCTTTATCTGGAACAGGTATGAAAACTTATGACACTAACAAGCTTTTGCAACAACTTAAACGAGCTTATGCTGAAAGAGCTGTTCAAAATGGTTTTGATGACAACAACCTTTATAATGATGAATTAACAAAGCTTGACAATTTGGATATGGAAGAATTTATCAAACTTAAAGCCATAGTAGGTTCTTCTAAGGCTTCAGAAAAGACAAAAGATATTGATGTTAATAGTCAAGGCTTGACAAATGAACAATATGAAGAGCTTGAAAAGCTTGAAAAAAAGTCCAAAGCACAACGTACTCCTGATGAAGAAAAACGGATAGAGGAGCTTAAAGAAAAGAAAAAACAAAAGCAAAATGCAATTTCAATTTTGCGTGGTATTTCTATTCGTATGCCGTTGCTTATATATGGTGCTGACGTTAATTTTGATGAGGAGTTCACTCTTGATAAATTCCTTGACGATAAGATTGTTGACCCCAAATCATGGGACGAGTTTATGCCAACAGGAGTAACTAAGACTATTTTTAAGCGATTTATGAAATACTATGACCCTGAGGTTTTTGTTGTTGCGGGCAGAAAAATCCGTAATACAGTAAAGGGTGCAGATAGTCTTTTACCAACTGAACGTGTACAAGCTATTGCGAATTTATTCGCTTGCTTTAAAAATCCTGACAAGGAAACAGTTTTAACACCTTGGCGTGTTGTTAATATGCATTTGAGCGATTGTATTGGCGGTTATAGCTTTTATGAAGAAAACCCGCCTGTAAATGCACCTATGATTGAACAGCCTCGATTTGTTGATCAAGGTAAAGTTACGACTGATACACTTTCTAATACGTCAGCTAAAATCCTTGAAATAAACTCAAAAACAGGACTTTATCCGCTTTATGTTACATATAGCATTTTCCGTAGCAAGTGTGATAAATACAAGGCAGAAGAACTGACCGAAGAACTGCAAGAAAAGGTATGGCTCGAAACAGTAAAAGATAATATTTTTGTTATCTGTAAAACACCAATGGCAAAGCAGATTACAAAGCGAACACTTGTCGGATATAAAATGGCTCCTGTTAATGCACATTATTTTGTTGACCTTATTAATATGATGAAGAACAAGCCGGAAAACTTCATTGCAAAGGTTAAAAGACCAAGTTACTGGGATAAGGAGGGTAAAGAAATGAAATTTGATGCAATTGTGGGTAATCCGCCGTATCACGAGGAAACAACAAATGGTGGAAATCAAGGAAAACCAATTTATCATTACTTTG
>CALMXN010000003.1 GCA_937871145.1 uncultured Clostridia bacterium | reverse complement strand
CTACCAATCTGCTTTCCATTTTCATTTGTATTATAACCAGTAATTATGAAAGATCCCTTTGCATTCTTGCCCATAGGTAGTTCAACTGAAACCTGTGTATCCTCTAATTTGCCAGAACTTACACGAATAATTACTTCAGTCCATTTTGCTACTGATGTATTTGGAGCAACGCTCTGGCTTACAACAGTACCAGCAGGTTTATCAGAGCTTATCGACATTGGTTTACCTGTTATATACTTATCCTGAAGAAGCTTCATAGCAGCATTTTCCTGCATACCCTCAACCTTAGGAACGATAGTTGATGAACTTAATGGTCCCTGACTGATATATACTGATATTTCAGAACCATAGACAGCTTTGGTATCTGCTGGTGGATCTGTTTTTACTACAGAATCCTTTGGAATGCTTTCATCTGTTACATTAATAGGAACAACCTTAAAGCCTTTCTCTTCAAGAACTTCTTTTGCATTATCAAAAGTCTTATTCTTCACATCAGGAACTTCAACCTGACGTTTACCCTTGCTGACTTTTATCTTAATTTCGCCATTGCTCTTTAAACGACTGTCTTCAGGAGGGTTCTGTTCAAAGATAATTCCCTCATCGTATTCTGCTGAATATTCCATTGTTACTGTAAATTTGAACTTATCCCCGTATTCCTTTTTTGCGTCATTATATGACATACCGATAAGCTTTGGCACTTTAAAATCGCCATGCTGTTTATTACCATTTATCCTAATAAGCAAAATGCAGATAATAATAGCAGCGATTACTACTACACCAACAGTAACACCAGTGAGAACAGGAATAATAAGTGAAGATTTTTCCTCTTCTTCTTCATAATCTTCTTCACCATCAACTGCCTCTTCTTCAACTGTTGCAGATGATGAAGCTAATGGCTTAAAGAAAATTGTCGGATTTTCATTATTAGAAGGAACCATTTTATTGCTGTATCCAAAAATTACTGTTGGATTTGCTTTGAATATTTCAAGATCTTTAATCATTTCTGAAGCAGACTGATATCTGTTGGTAGGTGCTTTCTGCATTGCGTGAAGAACAATTTCTTCAATTCCTTCTGGAATTGCTTCATTAATCTTTCTTAGTGGTACAACAGCATCCTGCATATGCATTAATGCTACTGCTACAGGAGTATCAGCTTCAAACGGCTTTTTACCTGTAAGCATTTCATAGAGCACAGCTCCTACCGAGTAGATATCACTCTTTTCATCAGTAATATCACCTTTTGCCTGTTCAGGACTTATATAATGAACAGAACCGATAGTCTTGTCAGAAAGAGTTTTTCCTTCTTCACGTGAAAATCTCGCAATACCGAAATCCATGACCTTGATTGTTCCGTCAGGGAAAAGCATAATATTCTGTGGCTTGATATCTCTGTGAACAATTCCTCTATCATGAGCGTGCTGCAAAGCTCTTAATATCTGAATAGTGAAATGAATTGCATCCTTCCATTTAAGAACAGATTGCTGCTCCATAAATTCCTTCAATGTAATTCCATCAATATATTCCATAACAATATACTGAATTTTATCAGTAAAACCAACGTCAAATATTTTAACTATGTTTGGATGTGATAATACAGCTATTGCCTTTGATTCATTCCTGAATCTTCTGATAAAATCCTCATTACCAGCAAATTCTGTCTTTAAAATCTTAACAGCAACTGTTTTATTTTCCATAATATCTGTTGCTTTATAGACATCAGCCATTCCGCCGATACCAATAAGCTCAGTTATTTCATATCTGCCATCAATTTTCTGTCCAATATTGCGATCCATTATGTTCACTCCTAATAATTAGTTTGCAATCAATGCAAGAGTAATGTTGTCTTTTCCGCCCTCGTCAAGAGCATATTTCAAAAGCTTCTCTGAAGCTTTTTCAAGGTTATTACTATTTATAATTTCAGCGAGTATTTCATCACTGCAATAGCCTGACAAGCCATCTGTACACATAAGTATTACTGAATTATCTGGAATATCTATCTCATAATAATCAGGTTCAATTTTATCATCAATTCCAACGGCACGTGTAATAATATTTCGCTGGTGATGAGTTTTAAGTTCTTCAACCTTTATTTCACCCTGTTCATATAACATCTGAACATACGTGTGATCTATTGAAATCTGTTGTACATTCTCTTTTTCAATTATATATGCACGGCTATCACCGACGTTTCCAATAAAAGCAATGTTATTTTTAATAATTCCACATACACAAGTGGTTCCCATACCGATTTTAGATTCATCTGTGAGAGATTTTTTATAAACAATAGAGTTTGCAGCATTAAGAGAACTTAATATCAAATTCCTAATGCTGTTAAAATCTGCATCCTGGCGATAATTCTGAACTATTCTGTCAAATACAGCATTTACGGCAATTTCACTTGCCTCACTACCTGCATTTTCTCCTCCCATTCCGTCGCAGACAACAACAATGGCAGAGCCATCTGGCATTACCTTAGTCAAAACTCTGTCCTGATTTTCAATACGAACCAAGCCAGTGTCAGTTTTTGTTATAACCTGCATTGTTTCACTCCTTGCTATTAAACTTCATACTCTCTTCTCAGCTGACCGCATGCTGCGTCAATATCAGTACCTAAAGTCCTTCTTATTGTTGCGTTAATTCCCAAATCAGTCAGATACTTTTGAAAACGTTGAGCGGATTTATGAGTAGAGTTAAAATTACGTTCCTTTATTTTATTAACTGGGATCAGATTAACATGGCAAATCATGCCCTTCAGCAATTTGGAAAGTTTTAAAGCATCACTCTGTTTATCATTTACTCCATCAATTACTGCATATTCAAATGATATTCTTCTTCCTGTCTTATCTATATAATTTTTGCAGGCAGATATCAGTTGATTAATATTATATCGATTATTAACCGGCATTATTTCACTTCGTGCATCATCTTCAGGAGCATGAAGTGAAATTGATAATGTGAGACCATATTTCAGTTGTGCAAGTTCATTAATTCTATCCACAAGCCCACAAGTTGAAAGTGAAACATGTCGCAGACTCATGTTGGTTCCGTTTTCTGATGATAAAATATTAAGGAACTTAATAACGTTATCAAAATTATCAAGTGGTTCACCTATCCCCATAAGGACAATACTTGATACTTTAACCGCTGAATTTCTTTCAGTTTCATAAAGCTGAAGCAACATTTCAGAAGGTTCAAGATTTCTCTTAAAACCTGCTATTGTTGAAGCACAGAATTTGCATCCCATTTTACAACCTACCTGAGTTGAAATACAAAGACTGTATCCGTGGTTATAGTCCATAAGAACAGTTTCAACATGATTGCCATCAGAAAACTCATAAAGATATTTTACAGTATTATCCCTACTTGATTCAAGCTTTCTGACAACAATTAGCTTTTTTATACAAAAATAATTATCAAGCTTATCCTGTAGTTGTGCAGAAATATTAGTCATTTGCGAAAAATCTGTAATTCTCTTCTGATGCAACCATTCATATATCTGACGGGCTCTGAATTTTTTCTCACCAAGTTCTATTATATTTTCTTCAAGCTCATTTAATGACATTGAAAGTATATCTTTCTTTTCCACAATGTCACCTCGTCTTTCTGATTTTTGCAATAAAGAATCCGTCACTGTTACAGAAATATGGAAAGATTGTTGCTTTATAATCACCGAATTGAACTCCCAATTCTGAAAGTAAAGTTACTTTTTCACAATCGCTATGATTACCTATAAACTTATCTATAACATTGTCATTTTCAAATTTATTAAGTGTGCAGGTTGAATATACAAGCTCGCCACCAATTTTAAGGTACTTAAAAGAAGTTTCAAGAATCTGATACTGTATATCAGGGAGATTATCGAAATCAGAAAAATTCTTATACTTTATTTCAGGCTTTCGTCTAATTACTCCGAGACCTGAGCACGGAACGTCACATAATATTTTATCTGCAAGTGGTAGTTTTTCATTAAATTCCTTTGCATTATTAATTCCGGCTTTTATTATATCAAGCCCTAATCTTTTTGCGCCGTTCCAGATTAACTGTGCTCGCTTTTCGTGAAGGTCAAATGCAAGTAGCTGACCGTTATTGTTCATTAATTCTGCTATTGTGAATGCCTTACCACCTGGTGCTGAACATAAATCTAGAACAATTTCGCCCTCTTTTGCATCAAGTGCAATACAGCATAGCTGGCTTGCTATATCCTGAACGTGAAAATATCCTTTTTTATATGCTTCGCTCTTTTCAATTGAAACAGCATTATTAATTTCAAGACAATTATCAATAAGAGCAATTTTTTCAGCAATAATATCTTCTTTTGCAAGTTCTTCTATAAGAGTATCTGTGTTTGTCTTTTGAGTATTGACTCTTATTGTAATAGGAGCTCGTCCTAGTGAAGTACGAAGCATTGATAATGCGGCTTCTTCACCATAATCTGAAAACCATTTCTGAATAAGCCACTCCGGACAGGAATATTTTATAGAAAGATTTTCAATTTCATTTTTACCCTTAGGCTGTGCTTTTCCATCACGGATAAAGCTCCTTAAAACTGCATTGACAAAGCCTTTTATTGCAGGGTTTATATTAGCTTGTGCAAGTATAACACTTTCATTAACAGCAGCACTTTCAGGAACGCTGTCCATATATAAAAGCTGATAAATTCCCATTCTAAGGATTTGTCTGACTTCATCGGATAACTTATCAAC
>CALMXN010000002.1 GCA_937871145.1 uncultured Clostridia bacterium | reverse complement strand
CAAGGAAAATGAAGAAATTCAGACTCATATCAAACAGGCTGACAAGACACTTGAGGAGCTTGGATACACAGAGCACTCATTTGCTCACGTTGGCATAGTTTCACAGAATGCAGGTATGATATTAGAAAAGCTTGGCTATCCCGAAAGAATAGTTGAACTCGCAAAAATTGCTGGCTATATGCACGATATCGGCAATGTTGTAAACAGAATAAATCACGCTTTAAGTGGAGCAAATATGGCTTTCAGATTACTTGACAAGATTAATGTTCCACCAGAGGAAATTGCGCAGATTATTTCTGCTATTGGTCATCACGATGAGGGTACAGCACAGCCGCTAAGCCCGATGTCTGCTGCAATAATCATCGCTGATAAAACTGACGTAAGACGTTCAAGAGTACGTAATACTGACCTCATTACTTTTGATATTCACGACCGTGTTAACTATGCTGCTGAAAAATCAAGCCTGTATCTGAATGAAGATAACACAGCACTTATTATGGATTTAACTATTGATACTGATATTTCATCTGTTATGGAGTATTTTGAAATTTTCCTTGACAGAATGCTTCTTTGCAAGCGTTCGGCAATGTATCTTGGTGTAAAATTCAAATTCATTATCAATGGCTTGAAGATGATGTAACATATAAGTGAAAATAGTAAAAGCACAACAGATTTCTGTTGTGCTTTTTAATTTTAAAGATTAATCTCAGAATAGAATTCAAAATATCCTCCGCCTTTTCTCTTTGCTATCGTCAATGCTGTTGTTGAATTCTTAAATAGCTCGTTGAATTCATCTCCATCCTGTGGGAACATGGCTGCACCAATATTGACAGATACCGACATCGGTTCATCCTCTGGAATGATTTTATTTGTTGAATCAATGATTTTATTAATTTTACTTGTGAGAAGATCCACTGAATTAACATCCTTCATAAACAGGAGAAACTCATCATCACTGGATCTTGCTATAATATCACTTGATCTGAATAATGATTTAAGCTGGTCAGCCATATCTTTTATCACTTTATCACCATAACTGTAACCTAACTTATCATTAATCATATTAAAATTATAAATATCTACAATCAATAAAGCACCGATTGAACTGCTGTTATTTTTCATGAAATCATTAATGTAATTCTTTATGCTAAACTTATTGTAAAGTCCTGTTAATGAATCATATACAGCAATATCAGAATCTTTCTCGCTCTTACTGCTTGTTTTCTCAAGATAACCGACAGCCTTCAATGGTGAACCATTGTAATAAATTGTTGTGGAACTGATTTTAAATAAAGAATATTTTCCGTCCGCTTTTTTGATTTTTACATAAGCTTCATTATTGCTCAGACCCGAGTTTATTCTTTCAAAAAATTCGCTTAACAACTCAATATGCTCGCTGAAAATTAAATCATTATCAATTAAGGACTCAGGAATATTTTCAATGATTGGGCGACAACCGATCTGCTCCTGGAAGCCCTCAGAAAATGTAATTGTCCTTTTCTTTATATCATACCAGAATACACATAATGATGGAGCACTTGAAATTATACTGATCTCTTTTGAAGATATTTTGTTCTGTAATACGAATTGTTTATAGCTACCTCTGCAATATAATAAATTGACAATAATTATTACTATAAAAATCATCTGGAAAAATACACTGTAAAGATAAATCATATGATAAGATTTGTTTGCCTGGGCCTTTGACAATGTAGTGATAATGCTCCAATCATTATAATCAAAAGGAACTGTAAACACATACATTTTCTTATTTCCATCCAAATAGTTTATGCAAGTTTCTTTACTATTTAGAGCAGCCTGCTCAAGATTATTAACCGCTGAAATATTCTTCTTGTTCTCTTTAAGCATTATGTTGAAAATGTTATCTTCACTTATAAGAACAACTGATCCGCTTGAGTCAATAAGAAATACATCGTCCGCACCTGTCAGATCTTCAATATTAACCAGATTCATAAAGAAATCCTTTGATATGGTTATTCGGAGAACACCGACAACTGACTGGTCTTTAACAATTGGGCATGAAAAAGCAATAAAAGGCTTGCCGTTCAGGTTCGATTTTTCAATTTCAGTAACAAATTCCTTACCATTCATACTTTCAATAAAATATGATCGGTTTTTTGAATTATGAATATTATTGTCATCAGTATAACTCATTCCGTCTGGTATTGTTACTGCCATTCTGTCAAAGCCATTCTTTAAACTGATTTGTCTGAGTTTTTGTAAGACTTCAGGTGATTTAATATCCTTTTCCAATGAAATCATAGATGAGGTTGAATACAGGACATCAAAAATACCATCAAATCTTTCATTAAGTATCTGACTATTCAGTTGCGCTTTTTCTTTAATTTCACTTTCGGCATTCTTATTCAGGAAATTATGAGAATAAGTCACAGTAATTGCAAAAAAAGCAACCAAAAAAAGCATCAATGATAATGAAAATATAAATTTTCTTTTATTATTTTTTTCTGATAGAAATAACCTAAAATTACTTTTCATATAACGATCAACCTTACTTAATATGATATAATCATTATATATGTATTTTACAATAAAGTCAATTATTTGATTTTAATATACTAATATCTTACAACAAACAATGAATCTATTGAATATATAAAAAATACGAATAAAAAAATGTTATTTTTATATTAAATATAGATTGTCAAAAGGTAAAAAATATTTTATAATGATTATAAGTTTTTTATTTTGTCGAAATCTGTAAACTGAAAGAGTGATATTGTGCAGCTTCTTAAACAAAGAATATTAAAAGATGGTATTGTCAAGGAAGGAAATGTTCTTAAGGTTGACAGCTTTCTTAATCATCAGATGGATATTAATCTATTTGCTGAATTCGGCAAAGAATTTAAAAGAAGATTCAAAGATGAGGAAATTAATAAGATACTTACCATTGAAGCTTCTGGTATTGGTATAGCATGTATTGTTGCTCAAAGTTTTAATGTTCCGGTTGTTTTTGCAAAAAAACAAAGACAAAGAATATTGCAGGAGAAGTTTACACAACAAAGATTGAGTCTTTTACACACAATAAGGTTTACGACATTATTGTTTCAAAAAAGTTCCTGAATGAAAATGACAGGGTTTTGATTATAGATGATTTTCTTGCTAATGGTTGTGCACTGTTAGGGCTTTCACAGCTTGTCAAGGATTCTGGTGCTACACTTGTCGGTGCAGGAATTATTATCGAAAAAGGCTTTCAGGATGGTGGCGAATTAATCAGAAAAAGTGGCGTGAGAGTTGAGTCACTTGCTATTATTGATAAAATGGATGAGAAAACAGGCGTTGTTTTCAGAAATTAAAATGTATTTAAAGGGAAACCTTTAAAATAGAATTATCCCCCACGGATAAGAAAAAATTAATAAGGAGTTTGCACTATGAAGAAAAAGATTTTAGCTCTTGCTCTTGCTTCTTTAATGGTTTTCGCAACTGCATGCGGACCTAAGAAAGATGATTCATCAAGCAAGGCAGAAGGCAACGTCACTCAGTCAACACAGTTGAAAGCTATTGCTAAGGATGACCTTAAGGTTGGTTTTGTTTACATCGGCGACATCAACGACGGTGGTTACACACAGGCTCACGATCAGGGAAGAATTGAACTTGAAAAAATGGGCATCAAATGTAAGTACGTTGAAAACGTAAAAGAAGAAGCTACAGAAGTTACAACAGCTATTGAAAACCTTATTGCTGGCGGATGTAACGTAATCTACTCGACAAGCTTCGGTTTTGGTAAGTACACAAAAGAAATGGCTAAGAAATACCCTAAAGTATACTTCGGTCACGCTACAGGTGGCGAATATACAGGCAACATGACAACTTACATGGGTAAGGTTGAAGAACCAAGATATCTTGCTGGTATTGTTGCTGGTCTTAAGACAAAATCAAACGAGATCGGTTATGTTGGCGCATTCCCAATTGGTGAAGTTATCCGTGGTATCAACGCATTTACACTTGGGGTAAGATCTGTTAACCCTAATGCTACTGTTGAAGTTGCTTGGACAAACACATGGTATGACCCAGCAAAAGAAAAGCAGGCTGCACAGAGCCTTCTAAACAAGGGTTGCGACGTGATGGCTCAGCATCAGGACTCAACAGCTACACAGGTTGCTGCTCAGGAAGCTGGCGCATATGCAATTGGTTACAATTTGCCAACGCCTACTGCTGCTCCAAAAGCATACCTAACTGCTCCTCTATATCACTGGGATATATTCTATAAGAAAGACATTCAGTCAATCATAGATGGTGAATGGCAAGCAAAGAATATATGGGATGGAATGTCAACAGGTATGGTTTCATTGGACAAGCTTACATCAAATTGTGCACCTGGAACACAGGAAAAGGTAGACGCAGCACAGAAGAAGATTCTTGACGGCTCATTTACAATATTTGCTGGTCCTATCAAAGACAATACTGGCGCTGTAAAAGTAAAAGAGGGCGAAAAGATGTCTGATGATAATATATGGAATATGGATTGGTTCGTTGAAGGAGTTATCGGTTCTGCTAAGAACTAATAATTTGTTTTTACAATAATTATTTGCAAGGCTCTGCTTGTTTGTGTAGAGCCTTGTAATTAATTTTATAATTGTGAAAAGTGAAAAATTTTACTTATTTTTTTATTAAATATATGATTTTTCAGTTTTCATAACTAATTTAAGGGGTGTTAATTATGTCTGAAG
>CALMXN010000001.1 GCA_937871145.1 uncultured Clostridia bacterium | reverse complement strand
CTAACAGCAAATATTGTATCCGGGTTCCATTTCACAAGCTGTTCAGGGGAAATCTTCTGCCAATAACCGTCAGTCAGCTCGTGTGAAACGTTTTTTCCACAAACCATACTAACAAGTGCATCCTGATACATTTTTGATGTACAGGTTGAATAATAATCTGAACCTGCTGCAATATAAACCTGTGGTGACGTTGATGACAATAAAACCTTTGAATTAACTTCCTTCATTTTATCATCATAGTATTTTAAAAGCTTTTCTCCACGCTTTTCTTTTCCGACAGCTTTACTTATGAGAGTAACACATTCATAGAAGTTATCAAGTGTTTCAGGGTCAATTACTATAACAGGAATATTTAGTTTTTCAAGCTGTTCAACGCTGTCCTTAAGCTTTAATGGAAGAATTACAAGGTCAGGTGAAAGTTTTGCTATTTCTTCAACGTTAATGCCTTTTCCAGAGCCAACAGCAGGGAGCTTTATAAGTTCAGGTGCAGCTAACTTATATAACTTTCTTGTGTCAGCTGCTTTTTCTATTCCGACAAGCTTATCATCAGCATCAAGTGCGATAATCAAAGCGGTCGAGATATAGTATGAAGAAACGACTTTTTTAACATCAGATTTTATTTTGACTTTTCTGCCTGTCTGATCAACCACTTCAATAGTTTTAGTATTTGATTTATTTTTCACTTCTGATGTGTCATCTTTTTTACCGCAGCTCACTAAAAGCATTGAAAAAGACACTATCACAACAAGTATTAAGCTTAATAGCTTTTTAAATTTCATTCTTACCTCTCCTTACCCATGAGTTTTACTATACTATTATAAATCTTATCTTTATCCTCATTATCCATGTCAAAGATATATACATCATTTCTGCCTTTTATCTTCTCAATATGAGGAAGATATTCTTTTTTAAGGATACCAAGAATATTCTTTTCACTATCAAGGCATTTTTCAAGTATTGAAAGAAATTTTACTGCATTGCTTTCAAAGCGACCTATCTCGTCCATAATAATTATTTTGGAGTCATCAGACAAGCTGTTTTCAAGGCATTCAACACCAAATATTTCAAACACTTCAGTATTTCCATTCCTGCCTTTTGAAAAGATAGTGTCGTTTTTTGATACATCAACAAAGCTATGAAAGCAATAGCCTTTTGTAGCTTCATTCTCATAATACGGGCGGCTTTCAAAGCCACTATATGTTTTATTAAGCTTGTCCAACACGGATTCTAAAAGCGTTGTCTTACCACAATTTCTTTTACCTGTGATAAAAATATTCATATACATTCCTCAAATTAAAAAGCCACACAATACTGCTTTGATACATAAAAACAGGAAAGTGTGGCTATGCATTCTATAGCATAACAAAACTATTACTCAGAAATTATACTATAAATGCTTTTTCGTGTCAACATAATAGGTTAATTCAGTCTTTGCTGTGGTGGGTTTCTGTAACACATATACCAGTCCTTACAGTTCAGGTTCAGGCTTGCAGGATCAGTTTCACGTTGCTCAAGCTCACTGTATGTTCCTGGCGGCGGGACAAGAGTAGGCTGACCTGGGAGCCAGTTTGCAGGTGTGATAACCTTATCTTTATCTGTGGTTTGGAGAGCCTGAAGAAGTCTTAATATTTCATAAATATTTCTGCCATTTGTGAGCGGATAAATTGTAATTGCTCTTATTACCATATTCGGATCTATAAAATAAACATTACGTACAGTTTCCTGCGTGCTTGCATCAGGTGCAATCATACCATACATTTTTGCAACCTCTGCCGTCCTGTCGGCAATTATCGGAAATGGTACCTGAACACCTGTCATCTTATAAATACTGTTTACCCATGCTAAGTGTGACGTGTTACTGTCAATACTCAAACCGATAAGCTGAGCATTAAGTTCCTGAAATTTTGCATTTTCATTTGCAAACGCAATAAATTCTGAAGTACAAACCGGTGTGAAGTCGCCTGGGTGTGAGAACAGAATTACCCATTTGTCTCTATAATCTGAAAGCTTCATTGGTCCGAAGGTCGTATTGGCATAAAAGTCAGGAGCTAACATTCCTATACTAACATGACCAAAGCTTGATTGAGGATATGAGCCATAGCTATCCATAGTAAATCTCCTTTCGTGATTTACTATATTCTATGCAAATCTACATAATAGTTTAAAAAAAATGAAGCCACAAGCGCTTTAATTAATCCGTGCGAAATATTAATTTTGGAC